>CAMLEX010000266.1 GCA_946479055.1 uncultured Bacteroidota bacterium
CAATAAAATTTTTCTTGATAAGCTCCGCAGTATACCGGCGGGTGATTTTTTCCAGTTCGTAAGCGGAATAACTACGTGGATTTATTTTGATACCACCTTTACCTCCACCAAAAGGAACATTAACGATAGCACATTTATAGGTCATTAATGCGGCCAGGGCCATTACCTCGTCCTGGTTTACCTCGGCGGCAAAACGGATACCACCTTTACATGGTGTTTTATGTTGCGAATGTTGCACACGGTAAGCTTCCATTACTTCAATGCTCCCATCATCTCTTTTGATCGGAAACTTCATTTGGTACACAGCATTACATGCTTTGATCTGTTCCAGGACACCCGGAGACCATTTCGTAAACTTTGCAGCTTTGTCGAAACTTTTTTCAACATCGCCAAAAAAACTGTAATTGTCTGACATGAATTCAATTTTTAATTTTCAAATAGCAAGCGTCTTTTAATAGTAAGCAATAGGCAATTGACAATTTGCAAAGTTTCCACAGGCTGTAGTGTCTGTTGTTTATTGCATATTGCATATTGTCTATTGTCCATTGTATATCGTTATTGTTCTTTTTCCAGCTTACTCATCTTCTTGTCTAATCTTACTAAGTATAAAATCAGACCAAATAAGATGGTAAGGATAACAGCGATCACCACATAAATCCGACCGCTGCTGCGCATCGTTTCTCCAAAAGCGGTGTTGGCTGTTCCTTCCTGTGCCTGAACATAGATTGTAGTCAGCAATAATAGTAAAAGTGAAAGTATGGTTCTGATCTTTTGCATCTTTATTTTTTTTGAAGGCAACTGCCAGTTTCTTATTGCTATTTGTTTATGACATTAGCTTTTTTTCTTTCAATAAATTCAACCGGATCTTTAACGTGGTGATCCATACGCCAAGCAATGTCCATCCGATAACAGCCGGATAAAAAACTACCCGCATTCCGGCATCAATATCTTTATAATTCATCGCGGGGTTTCCTTCCTGGCCTGGATGCAGGCTGGGTAATATGCGTGGCACTATCCAGATAGATGGAAACAACATCGCAAAAGCGAAAATATTATATACAGCACTGATCCTTGCTCTTTTGTCTATATCAGTAATGGAATCCCGCAATACAAGATAGGCGGCATAGATCAGCAAAGCAATAGCGGCCCCAATCAGCTTTGGTTCCCTGGCAAGAGCACCAAAGGAATCAAATGCCGGATTGTTGGGATCGGCCCAGGTATAACTCATCCAGATAGCCCCGGTGGCATAACCCAGCACACCAAACAAAATACCTACTACCGCATATTGGCGGGAGTAAATATCATATTTATGATTCAGTGTACGCAGATAGCGGATAGCATTTACTACTGAGATTGTAAATAATATCATCATGGCAAACCACATGCAAACATGGAAATACAAATTGCGGATGGTTTCTTCCAAAGCGGGAAGTTGCGGGATCTTGAATAAAAGGCCTGCAATGATAGTATACACCAGCAGGATAACGCTTAATATCTTCCACCAGGATTTATACATATAATTTTTTTCGTTGGCCATGGTTCGTTATTCTATTTGAAGCTGGTAGATAAAGTGCAGCAAAATTAAGGTGGTGCTTTTAATCCGTCCTAATTTTTCGCAAACTATTAATAATAACCTGCGGGCTTCATATTTTGTTTGAAAATTATTTTACAAATAGATTTTTTTCAAGAAAAACGGAAAAAGGTTAGTAGTTATAAAACGTGAGTTGTCAAGTGAATGGTGAGTTTATCCCGCAAAGAATAGTTTCCACTCACAACTGCCTGCTCACAATTCACTTAAAATACGGCAATCACACTTAACATGACATTAGTCCTTCCATAAAAAAGGAAAAAGGATAACAGCCAGCAGGATCACCATTATATCCAATGCAATCAACAACAATATCGTGCTTGCTTTTATGGTCAATACCGGGTTGAAAGCAGCATTGGAAAGCTGCATCAGTAAGATCAATTGCGGAATAATAAGCGGAAAGCCCAACACCGCCATGATAGCTGCATTCTGCTGTGCCCTGGCTGCAATAGCCGCTAAAAAAGTAAAGATCAGGCTAAGGCTCCACCCGCCTAATAATACCAAGCCGATAAACGCTCCGGCTTTTACCATGGGGTTGCCAAGAAATAAACTGAAAAGAAATAAGCTCAGCAAGCTCATGATCAGCATCAGCAAGGAATTAAACAACAACTTGGCCAGTACAAAATGGCCGGGCGATGCGATTGAATAGAAATAAAGCATTCTTCCCTTGCTTTCCTGTAAAAAACTTTTAGCCACCGCATTGATGCAAATAAACAATTGGATCACCCAGAACAAACCGTTCCATACTTTACTTTCAGGTTCATCAATGGCCATGAATAAAACAAAAATAGTAGCGCCAATGTAAAGCAGGATGCCATAAAAGCTATATTGTTGCCTTATTTCAAGTAACAAATCCTTTTTGAACAGGGTGAATATGCGATGAACCGATCCGATGGCGAATTTATTTTATATGCGAAAATAATACTTAATACCAGCCAGTAATTTTCTATTTTGCCGGCTAATAAATTTATGCGATGAAAAGATTGACCTTATTGGTGCTTGTTATAATTACTACGATAACGATAACAACTATTTATTCCTGCAAGAATTCCAAAACGTCCACTGGCAAAGTATTAAAGTTTAACCTGGAAAAGGGGAAAGGCTATGACTATGAAATTCTTTGGGATTTAGATCAGCAGATGATGGGACAGAATAATAAAATCACCATATTGGGTGGCTATGCAGTAAATGTGGTAGATGAAAAAGATAATATTAAAACATTGACCGCAGTATATACGAATTTTAAAATGTATATGAACTTTATGGGTATGGAGATAAAAGTGGATACCGATAAGCCATCAGAACCCATGGACGCAGCGGAAATAAAAGCAAATCCATTAGGAATGATGGACCGGGTATTTGCAGGTATTAAAGGAAAAGAGTTTACGATGAAAGTGAATGAAGAAGGAAAAGTGCTTGAAGTAAGTGGATTTGATCAAATAATCAAAGGGATGGTAGATTCAATAGCAATGGATGAAGACACAAAAATGCAGGTAAGAGCGTCTTTGCAAGACCAGTTCAATGAACAGGCTGTTAAGGACCAGTTTGGACAGGTATTTACAATTTTTCCCAGTAAAGAAATAAAAGTGGGTGATAGCTGGGAAAAAATTTTGCAAATGGGAGGAAGGATGCCGGCCCGATTCACAACTAAGTACACAGTAAAAGAAATAGAAGGTGATCATGTATCCTTATCGGCTCAAACCAATATCGGATCTGGTAATAGTGATATGGAAATAAAAGGCACTCAACATGGCAGTTTACTGGTTGATAGTAAAACAGGATTGGTGATCAATGCGGAGTTTGACCAGGATATGGAAACTAAATCCCAGGGCATGGAGATAAAAATAATCGGTAAAGGAAGCATCAAAGGAAAAGCGAGATAGCTGAAGTCGGAGGTCAGAAGTCGGAACGAAAAATTTGAACATTGAGCATTGAAAATTGGATATTGAACATTTTCTTAAGAGCTGGAAAAGTTCAATGCTCAACACTCAATTTTCAATGTTCAACAAAGAAATAATTTGATATAGTCACACTTTCTCGTTATAACAAACCCTGCATCTTGGCTCATAAACATCCGTTGCGCCAAGCATAACCTGGTCTTCATTAGGAATTTTTCGGTAAGAATAATTGGCGATATGTCCACATTTTACGCAAATAGCATGAAGTTTGGTCACATAATCGGCTTTTGCCATAATAAAAGGCATCTGACCAAAAGGTTTCCCGGTAAAATCCATATCAAGGCCTGCAACAATAACCCGG
This sequence comes from uncultured Bacteroidota bacterium, assembly GCA_946479055.1. The sequence continues at coordinate 3,848 of CAMLEX010000266.1, forward strand.
ATACCATTATAAGCTAATTGATCACAAACATTGGGCAATTCATCATCAAAAAACTGGGCTTCGTCAATGCCGATCACATCTACATCCTGTGCCATCAGCAATATCTTTTGCGAATTATCAATAGGTGTAGACTGGATAACATTGGTATCATGCGATATGATCTTTATTTCATCATAACGAATATCAAGAGCAGGTTTAAAAATTTCAACTTTCAGGTTGGCGATCTTCACTCTTTTTAACCGGCGGATCAGTTCTTCGGTCTTTCCGCTGAACATGGAACCACAGATTACTTCTATCCATCCGCGGCGTTCTCCCCGTATATTGGGTTCAATAAACATTGTTAAGATTTTTTTCTGGGACTCAAAATCAATTTATTGGCAAACTGTTTGTAATTTTAAGAGCGCTGATTTGATGGGTTAAACAGATTGCACACATCGTTTCCGGAGTTATATGTAATAATAAAGGTATCAGTTAAATTATTTTAATCAATTTTAATCAGCGCTCCAAAAGTAGCAAAATGGAACGAATAGAAGTCTTGATATCCAAATTAAACGAGCAGTTTAAACAGAAAGCCACTCCTGAGCAAATGCTCTTCACCCTGCAGCTTCTGCAAAATGAACTGACCACACATCAACAGGAAAAAAGAACACTGGGCACCTCTAAGGTATCTGTTGTAATGCCTACGGTAATGAATGTTGATCCCTCTCAATATGAAAAATATGCACCAAAGCCAGTGGAGAAACAACCTATACAGGAAATAAAAGAAAAAGTATTGGTTGATGAAGAATCTGTTTCCATAGTACAGGAAAACGGGCAATTGGACATGGTGTTTGATCCGCTGGTGGAAATACCGACCTTATCACACCAGGGAAAAAATAAGCAAGGCGGGCTGCCCGAATCGCTGAATGACAAATTAAAACAAGGAAGAGCTGAATGGGTGGAAGTTTTAAAGGAAACACCGATAAAAGATCTTCGTAAAGCTATTGGCATCAACGACAGGTTTTTATTTATCAATGATCTTTTCCGTGGAGATGAAGTTATGTATGAACGGAGTATAAAAACCATCAATAGTTTTAACATTTACCCCGAAGCGGAATATTGGATCAGCCGTGAATTGAAAACAAAATTAGGATGGGATACTGAGCTTCCGGTGGTATTGCAGTTTGATCAGTTGGTTAAAAGACGTTTCTCCTGAATGTATTTCATTATTTTTTCTGTAGCGCCTTTATTTGAGTACACATAACCCTTTGATTTCTCACTACTTTTTATATATGCTGAATCGTCCCGAATCAATTTTTGAATTTCGGAAATGCAGTCTTCAGCATTATTTATACTGACAGCTCCTCCATTATTGACAAGATCAATAGCTTCATTGAACTTATGGTATGCTGGTCCGAATAAAATGGGTTTTCCATAGACAGCAGCTTCCAGCGTATTATGTATTCCTTTCCCAAAACCGCCACCGATATAAGTAATGGTGGCATACTTATACAACCGGGACAACATGCCAATATTATCAATAATGAGAATGTTGCTGGTTGCCTGTTGTTCGTCTATTGCCAATTGCCGGTTGCTATTTGTCAGTTCTGAAAATAAAATTGAATCAGGAAATAGCTTTTGAACGTGTGCAATATGTTCTTTATTTATTTCATGCGGTGCAACAATAAACTTTAGTGAAGGATCATTAATAGTCTTCAATGTTTTTTGCAATACTTCTTCATCTTCAGGCCAGGTGCTGCCGGCTACGATGGTTTTGCTGTTGCCAACAAATTTTTCAATAGCTGGTATTGCGGTGAAGCTTTTCGCAATTTCAATCACCCTGTCGAAACGGGTATCACCACAAACGCTGCTCTTATCTGTAAAACCTATATTGTCCAGCAGGCTTTTTGATATTTCATTTTGAACAAATAAATGATCAAAGAAAGAAAGCATTTTTCGTTGCAAACCTCCATACCATTTAAAGAATATTGAATTTTTCCGGAACAAAGCCGATATTAATAAAAGAGGAACCTTGTTTTGTTTTATACTTTTTAGGTAATAATACCAAAACTCATACTTTACAAATATTACCAATGATGGATTTATTATTTTCAAAAAACGTTTTGCATTCTTCGGGCCATCCATCGGAAGGTAAAAAACCCAATCAGCCCCCTGATAATTTTTCCTGATCTCATAACCTGATGGGGAAAAAAAAGTCAGTAATATCTTGAGCTCAAAGCCTTGTGCCCTGAGCCTTTCAATGACAGGTCTTCCCTGTTCAAATTCTCCCAAAGAAGCACAATGGACCCAAATAATCCTTAAATCTTCCGACTTCTGACTTCCGATTTTGGACTCTAATGCTTGCCATATGCCGTCCCGGCCCTGTACCCACTTTTTTGCCTTAGCATTAAAAAGTGCCGCTATACGTATACTTGCTTTGAATAGTATAAGAAAAATATTATATAAAAACAGTCCCAAAACATTGATTTTAAACCGGTACCTACCGGGAAGCAAAAGTAAAGTCAAACGGGGAAACTACCCGTATTTTACTATTTTTGCGCGGCCTGAAGGAAATCAGGTTCAAAAGTCAAAAATCAGGTACACTTATTGGCTGACTTTTATGCTTATTCAAGAAATAAATACTATAAAATTCTTTCTTTGATGCGTCCAATCCAGATGGTCGATACTAAAACCCAGTATCAAAAAATAAAGTCAGAAGTAGATGATGCGGTAATACAGGTAATGGAAAGTTCCGCTTTTATTAATGGGAAAGCGGTACAGGATTTTAGTGCGAATCTGTCAGCGTACCTTGGCGTGAAGCATACAATACCCTGTGCCAACGGAACAGATGCTTTGCAAATCGCTATGATGGCTTTAGAGCTGCAACCCGGCGATGAAGTCATTACTCCCTCTTTTACTTATATCGCTACCACTGAAGTTATAGCACTTCTCAGGTTAACACCCGTATTTGTAGAAGTGGATCCAAATACATTTTGTATGGATCCAGAAGCATTGCAAAAAGCGATTACGCCAAAAACAAAAGCAATTATTCCTGTTCATTTATACGGCCAGGCTGCATCAATGGAAGAGATCATGGCTATTGCAAAAAAACATAATTTG
>CAMLEX010000267.1 GCA_946479055.1 uncultured Bacteroidota bacterium
TCCTTACTTTCATTTTCCGCTATATGAAAGCCCTGGTAGAGCAAGGTTATGTGTATATAGCACAACCCCCTTTGTACCTTGTAAAGAAAGGAAAGGAACAAGCCTATGCCTATAACGAAAACCAACGTAAAGCATTGGTGGCAAGATTAGGCGGTGGAAAAGAAGAGTCGGTAACGATACAACGATATAAAGGTTTGGGAGAAATGAATGCGGAACAGCTTTGGGAAACAACCATGAATCCTGAAACAAGAACATTAAAACAGGTGACTATCGAAAGCGCAGCCGAAGCCGACCGGATATTCAGCATGCTGATGGGTGATGAAGTAGCTCCGCGCAGAGATTTTATTGAGAAACATGCCAAATACGCAAAGCTTGATGTTTAGGTCTATTTCAACAACCGGTGGAAAAATACGCCACTGATATATAAATATTTAAAAATAAATGTATTAGCCCCTTCACCGAGGGGCTTTTTTCAACCTTTTAAGAAATTTTAAAGGCTGAAACCCTCTAAAAGCCTTAATTTCAGGTATTACTAATTCAAAAAATAATAATCATGTCTGAAGTAACACTTACAGCGTATAATGTAAAAACCAAGGAAAAAGGTGTTCCTATCAAGGATGCCGTAATTACCAAAACCGCAAAAGGCGCTTATATGGCCCAGGGCAATGATGGTAAAGGAAATAAATTGACTACGTTATTAGGCGCTGAAAAAGCCCTTGCAGCGATCGAAGCAGGTATCGCCAAAAAGGGATGGGAAGATTAGTATAACATCAGCCCCCTTAAAAATAATGCCGGCCACTTTAATAAGTAGCCGGCTTTTTTATTCTTTAGCAGATTTTCATTAGTCCTTTAATCCAAGATACTCCTGTACTGACTTATAATTATTCCAGTCAACAGTTTTCCCGCTTGCCGCAGATCGACCAGCCGTGCCGCCTGGGATCAAAATGTACCTCAGGGGAAAACCGGAAATGTCTCCATCTGCTAAAATTCCAATTGTATTCAAATAGAAATAAGGTTTAATAAAGAAATCATCACCCTCTGCGTATGGCAGCGGTATTACGAAAGGACTGGCTGCGTCACCGAGATTTACATATACTTTTATTTCTCCCTTATTCAGCATATCCAGATCAAGTTTCGGCACCGTAAGCTCTCCAAATATTGAATCGGTGCTTGTCGCACTAAATAGGAAATAGGTTACTGTGTCAATCCATGGCGAATAAATCACATTGGCTGTACCAACTGGGCCAGCAACTCCGGCAGCGCCAGCAGGACCGGCCGGGCCGGCAGGACCAGCGGGTCCGGCAGGGCCTGTATCGCCGTCTTTAGAACAACCGGCAACTATTACTGTAATTGCCAAAAATAAAATACATGGTATTGAGAGAAATTTTTGTCTCATAGCTTTTGGTTTTTTATTAATTAGGTGTAGATACTTATTGTTATTAGTAAGAAATGCAATAATTAATCTGAGCTGTAACTAAAATCAATTTAATCAAACTTTTAGAATATACTGCTCAATTCTAAAAGTATTTTGCCCGCCATTGCAAAATATTATATACTTCTACCAGGTTTGATTAAAAAAAATCTAGTGGTTAAAACTCCCAGGTGATCCATGATTTGCCGTCCGCAGCGCTTACCATATCATAGGTAGTAGCGCTTGTTTGCACGAAATAATAACCATTTGAATTATATAATAGCGTCTTGGTCTGAGCTGCCGGGCCGGTAGTAGGATAAGTTAAGAAATTGGGCGGGCCATAATCCACCACCTGTACGAATATGGCACGTCCATTTGCTGTAAAAGTTGGACGTGGTCCCGTGACATAATCTAATACAAGAGTATCCCGGGTAGCATTTAGAAAAAAAGGACCAAAGGCGTCATTGCTGGCTGTAACCCCGGGCCAATAAAATAAATAATAATAAGTAGATGTACCGCTCGTGAGTGATTGAATTCCGAAAGCATCATCTACGCCATTTACATGAAATCCTTTTTGAGAGAACCAATAATCGTTTCGATTATTAACTGCATAATTCCACCACCTTCTGGGCGCCTCTGTATCCACTTTAAGCGGAACTACAATACCTGTTATTGTAGCAGCAACACCATTAACGGTTAAATTGAGTGTTTGAGTGGCTGCTGTCCACGCTATATTACTAAAACCTGAAATTGTTTGAGATCCATTAACAAGCGGGTTTGCCAAAGCAATGCCTCCGGCGACATAATAATAACCGGTTGTAAATGATTGAAGATTTCCACTGCCATCAAGCCAGCTAAAAATAATCTGTCGGCTAACAGGATCGATCTTTATATCGTATAACTGGGAACCAATTGTTAAGCGTTTGAAATAAGTTAATATCTTATTTATGTTTATTATGTTTAAACCGGCCGCTAACTGGCCACTGTTGAATGCATCTGCTTCCGCTTTGGTGGCTCTGATCAAAGTCATTTTACTGGCATTAAACCTGCCAATAAGTTTAATGGTATCTGAAGTAGCAGCATCGAAATAAAATTCAAAATCGGAAAACAATCCTGCTCCCACGGGCCCGCCATTAACTGTTCCGTCAGGATCAGATAACACATGCAGATAAGAGTAAGTATCAAATAGCAGGCTTGGCTGTTGTAAAGCTTTTAAGCGGTAGCTGCTTTCTTTCAGTGTAACAGCGGATAAAGAATCAAAATCAGAAAGCATAACCACCCTGTTTTCATTATTAAACTTAAAATAAAAAATGTGTGAAGAACCTCTGCCGCTATCAGTCACCAACAATCCTTTCCAGCCATCCTGGGCTCCTGAAAGCTGGGCCTGGTAAGCATCCAATTTTTCTTTTAAACGTTCATCCGGTGATTTATCAAATACAGATTTATCATCTTTCTTACAGGATGATAGGGCTGCAACTATTATCAAACTAAATATTAAAACTTTTTTCATTTTTTACTTTTTAATGAAAGCAATCCTCAATTAATAAATAAGAGAGCTTATCGCCGCCCTGCTTCTTGCCTGCAAACTATAAAAATCAATATTCCAGGTCTGTTTGAAATAACTGACCACCGCTGCTTCTTTTTGTCTTAACCTTGCCTTAGCAACATCGGCCGTAGTTCCATTTGCCGTGGTTCCTGTATAATTGATACCGTTTACATACTGATCGAACCAGGCCCTCCCCTCCACTAACATCAATGAAACCATTTCCGCCCAATCATCATCCTTACCTGAAATAGCGTATTGTGAAATAAATCCTTCATTCCTAGCGTCCCCGGGGGAAACATTTAACCAATCGGAGGTGTATGAACTTGCACTTGACTGGCTAAACTCAATCGGGATTTTAATATTCTGATCAAGAATATGAGCATATTCGTGATGAATAGTAACGAATACTCGTTTTACATTGTCCGTATCGCTTAATACATAACCGGGCATTCCTTTAATGCGAAAATTATTTACATCATACAGGGTAACCTTGCGTCCACCTTCAGCAGTACCTAATTTTACCGCACCATTTATGTAGGCCGGACTACCCACTAATATAAAAAATTTAGGGCTTATGTTTTTGAAAAACATAAGTCCGGCCTCTGTAATATATGGGTTTATCCATGCCAGTTTTATAGCATCCATAATAGGTATCACCTTTTCTTCTTTTGGAGGAACTAACTGTTTATTAAAATCGTCCTGCAGTTCGCCCTGGTCCCATTTATATTTAACCGCTATATTGTATGGCGTGGTTAAATTATCCACTATCCATTTATCAATTGCACCAGGTGCCCATGTATCGCCTCCAAGCCCCGGAATATTGTCAACACTACCCAGTTTGTCTTCTTTATAGCAGGAGACAATAATAATTGATATTGATAGTGCGGCTATTATTGTTTTTATTGATTTCATATTACGTTTAACTAAAATGATTTAATTATTTATCGTGGATTAGGTTCCAAACCTGAAAGAGATGTTGATGCCGGTATTTGTAAAACTTTTCTTGGATCATCTGCAGCCAGGGTAGCTAACACAGTAACTGCACCCGAAGCATCCGGAGATGTGGTATGCTCAACTGGTAATTTATATCGGAGTATATCAAACCAGCGCATGCCTTCATGTATAAACTCCGCCCTCTTATAATATAGTATCGCCCCGATTAAACCATCCCTTGTATTAGAAGTACCAAAAACAGATTTGATTCTTGCTTCAGTTATATTGTGAGCAGAAGCTGAATAATTAAGAATTCTTGTACTGGCATACGTATTTAAATCGGCAATGGCAGCGGCGTAATTGTTGGTGTAGGCATATGCTTCGGCACGATTAAATAACACTTCCTCTACCGTAAATAAAGGCACCATAACGTAAGGAATTCCAATTTCAGCATTCACAGATACTTTTACAAAATATTCATCAATCTTAGGCACCAGTTTATGGTCAGTGCCAAAAGAATATAATGAAAAAGCAAAATTACCACCGGTTAAAGGTTCGGGCCTGGGGAAAATCTGGCTTTGCTTATCGTCATCAACACCATACCGGCTTGCATAATAATTGCGGGACCATAGTGATGATGTTTCAACTAAAAGAAGGTTTGCATTCTCCGTAGCCCTGGCATATATTTTAAACAATTCAGTTACATCAGTAATCTTTCTATAGGTTGTATTCCATCCTCTTAAATTCGCAGCGAAATTGTTGCCGGGCACCACGAGGTTTGCATATTGTATCACCTTAGCATAATCTTTCTTAAACAGGTAGAAACGTGTGGCAAAAGCATACGCTGCTGCCTTATTAAAATGATACTTTGGTACATTGTATACTTTATCTTGAATCAGCGGAATGCCTTCCAGCAAATCTTTCTCTACCATTTCATATACATACTGTACCGTTTTTCTATCGTATTGTTTTATAAAAACATTTTCCGGTTCGGTAACATACGGAATGCCCGGTGATGATGCAGCCGTTGCTTCATCATAAAATTTAGAAAAAAAGTTGACCAGCATAAAATGCGCATAAGCTCTTGCAACTAATGCCTCACCCTTCTGCGCACTATAATCATTAGGATTGCCTGCTTTGCTGATAGTTTGCAATGCCTGGTTGGCGGCAGCTATGGCTGAATAGCAACCATACCAATAAAATTCTGGAGAGTCCTGCTGATTATCTTTGGTATCGATAAAATAGAAAGGGTCGTGAATAACAATATCGCTACCACCAGAACCAATATCCGCTACATTATCCGACATGGTTTCAGCAAATGACTGGTAATTAGCCTGCGGATATGCAGTGCCTAATAATTGCGATACTTTTTCAGGAGTTCCAACCGTTGCCCTGTTGTCTGGTTCTTTATCAAGGTATTTTTTACAACTGACACTGGCAGTAATCAGCAAACAAAAAGATGTATATAAAATAATTTGTTTCATTTGTTTATTTTTTATTGCTTTTTAGCCAAATGGAATTCGCCAAATAATCATCACGGTTGGTGATCGGCTTTGTCATGGCTCATTTCATCATTTATCAATTTATAGTCCTGCTTTAATTGAAAGGGTAAATTGTTTTTGAATAGGTTGCGCTACTCCACCCGTATTAAAAAATTCAGGATCTTGTCCTTTTAATTTCGGATCCGCATAAATTAACCAGGGATTTGCGGAAACGGCTGTAACCGATAATGAATTTAACCCTATCTTTTTTAGTGTCTCCGGGCTCAGATTATAAGTAAGCGATACAGTTTTTAATCTTACAAAACTGCCATCAGCTACTCTTGCTGATGAATAATTATAATTGTTATATGGGGCAGCGCCGCTTGCATTTACCAGGTAACGGGCATAAGCATCAACCACTGACGGAACATTTGTTACCAACTCATCCCCCGGCATTACCCAGCGGTCTAAAAATTCTTTGGGCATGGCGTCAAAATCGGAATAAGTAGTTCTGAACGCCGGATATAACCTGATCTTATTTCCAGCCTGGTAAGTAATAAAAACATTTAATGAAAATGCTTTATAATTAAATGTGTTAGAAAAACCACCAGTGAACTTAGGATCAACAGAACCTTCAAACACAAGATTGGAGATTCCTTCGTCCTGCAAATAAACATTCGGGCTTACTTCGCCTTTTTCATTAATAAATGTGGGTACACCGGAAAGATGATCTAAACCATTAAACCGTATAGAGAATAAACTATTAACAGGATAACCCACAGTATTTCCACCTTCTGCTTTAACCAGGTCAAATATGATAGGCTGATTTCTAGCATCGGTTATTTTGGTTTTGCTATAACCGAACGTAAGATTGGCTTTCCATCCCCAATCTCTTTTACGAAATATCTGTCCACCTATCAAAGCTTCAGCGCCATGAGCATCCATATCTGCATAGTTAGCTGCTTTAATTGCTTCGCCACCTATCCCGCCTGTTTTAATCAGGCTGATCAGGTCAAAACTTTGCCGTTGATAAACATCCAGACTTATATTCATTCTGCCTTTAAACAAACCTGCATCTAAACCAATATTGGTCTGGTAATTTTTCTCCCAGGTAAGATCAGAGTTTTCGAGATTTGCAATTTGTATAACTGATTCTCTTTCGGTAGGAAATGTTCTGTTGGTGGTAAGGCTTCTTAATACAACTCCAGAATTGGTTGCCGGTCCCAGGCTTGCTGTAAGGCCATAACTTGCCCTCAGTTTCATAAAATCAATCCAGTCCACATCAGAAAGAAAAGACTCTTCTTCCATGTTCCAGGCACCGCCGAAACTCCAGGTAGGAAGCCATCTTGCCTTTCTTGATGATCCTAATTTATTTGAACCATCATAACGCACCGTACCGTAAAAATTATATTTCTTGTTATACGTGTATTGACCATTCAGATAAAATGCTGCAAAGCGATCGAACTCTTCACCCATTCCATAATAAATAAAATTGGATTCAATTGTCTGTTTAAGAATCCGGTAATCCACAAAAGGAATACCTCCATTATCATATTG
>CAMLEX010000268.1 GCA_946479055.1 uncultured Bacteroidota bacterium
CTTTCCCTACACGACGCTCTTCCGATCTTAACCGTGGTTACACTATTGGTATTAATGCAGGATTTTAATTGATTATAATTTGTTGGTAAAGCCATCTGGCAGTCGTCAACAATAAAAAATATACAGATGAAAAATAAAATAATTAAAATAAGTACGGCGGCCATTCTTTTTGCAATGGTTAGCACTTCATGTAAAAAATCATTTTTAGATGAAAATTTGGAAACCGTAAGGGAGCTGACTTTTTATCAAACAGATGCCGGCATCCAGCAATTGGTTAACGGTGCCTATCACCAGGTATTTGCCACTCCCTTCAACGGTGAAATGGCATTTTCTAACATGTGCTATGGTGTTGATGAGTTTCGTGTGGGCGGCGACCCTTCAAACGGTATGTACAATTCTTATGGTAATACTTTTGGCTCATTTGTAACACCTAACAATGGCAACACAGTAGCTGCTGAAGCACAATGGGATAATTTATACATTGGTATTGGCCATGCAAACCTGATTATTGAGAATGCAACTACCAGTGCTTCTACTGCTGATGCCATTAAGAAAACAGCGTTGGGCGAAGGTTATTTTTTCCGTGCCTACAATTATTTAAGATTGGTAAGCCAGTACGGCGCAGTGCCTTTAAAAACCAAATCCAGCAGCACGGTAGAGTTAGAGTTTACCCGTGCTGAGCCTAAAGATATATTTGTGCAGATTATTAATGATTTTACGGAGGCATATAACCTTTTAGGTAATACAGGTTCTCCTGCCAAAATAACTAAAGACGCCGCAGCACATTATTTGGCTAAAGCATACCTGAGCCGTGCCAGTGATATAAATGACTCATGGAATTCACCTACCAAAGCGGCTGACCTTGCCGCCATCGGCCCCTTATGTGACGAGGTAATTGCTAATCATCCATTGGCGCCAAACTTTGGTGATTTGTGGAGATATACTGCCCCTAACGGCGCCAATGAAAACCTGAAGGAAATAATCTTATCAGCACAGTTCACATCGGACTTAACCGCAAGCGGTCAAAACACACAACATTTATATTATGTTTCCCGCTATGAAGATATTGCGCAAATGCAGCGGGATCTGAGTGGTGACCGTCCCTTCAGCCGCTTGTCACCAACCTATTTTATGTACAGGATATACGACATGCAAAACGATTCAAGGTTTTGGAAGACCTTCAGGACAAAGCACAAGGTTAATGCTAATGCGCCAACGGCCCCTTATGTGAAAGGAGATTTAGGTATTATGTATGTTATCAATCAACCCGGTGATACCCGTTTTCCCACAGTGGTAATGAATAATTCAGTTGTTTATGCTGCAACCGGAAAAACAATACCCCATGTGTATGTAGCTTATCCGGGAGGCACAACAACAGACGGTGCATTGCTCGCCGATTCCCGCCGTTTTCCATCGTTAAGCAAGTTTATGGATGGTTCCCGTACTGCTGGTTTTAATGATGTAAGAGGCCTTCGGGATATTACACTGGCCCGTTCTGCTGAAACCTATTTGATTGCTGCAGAAGCAAAGATCCGTTTGGCAAATTCGGGTACTGGTTCTTATAACGATGCATTGCCTTATATCAACCCATTACGGGCCAGGGCGCAATATGTAAGCGGGGAAAGCCGTTCGGTTTATTACGATGGAGGGGCTGCACCTAGCAGTGCCCCTCAAACAATACCTGCTTCTTTTTTCCCCGAGAATTCTTACTACGAGTCAAATAATATTGCTCCTACCACAGATGCTTCAGCCAGTTTAGCAGTTACCGATATGGCAAGCTTACCGGCAGGAGACGAATACATTATCAGTACACTGGGCTATTCTTCTCCCTATGACAGGGCGCTGTGTTTTTTATTAAATGAACGGGCCCGTGAGCTTGCCGGAGAATATTTGCGCTGGCAAGATCTGTCCCGCACAAAAACATTGATTGCACGAGCTAAGGCTTTTAATCCTGATGCGGCGCCAAACATTCAGGATCGCCATTTGCTAAGGCCAATACCTCAAACATTCCTTGATGGTATTCAGGCTGGCGGAGCAGCCTTAACAGCAGCAGAAAAACAAGCCATGCAAAATCCGGGCTATTAATCTTCTCATACATAAGCAGAGTGCAGTTCAGAAAATGGCGGCTACGAATTTTGCCGCTATTTTCTTTTAACAGAAATCTTTTAACTCCCTTAAAACAAGATGATCGCAACCTTAAATATCTTTAAGGTCAAATAATCTAAATCGCTTTGTTGTATGAAATCATTTAACCGGATTTGTTTTACTTATTTAGTGTATGGTTTTTTATCGTTACCATTTCATTCAAAAATTTATGCCCAGCAAAAGAAGACGGAACGAAATGACGTAACTGCGCCTTTACATGCCTTGCAACCCGATTATCCTGTTCCTTATACTGCGATTTCACAGCAGGAGATAAAAAGTTTTCTTGATAGAGTATACAATTATCTTGATGCCGTTACTCCTGCCCGCATGATCAATAAAGCAACAGGCAAAGAAGTAAATGACATTACAAAGCTTGATACCAATACGATTATTGAACAAAAAGATTTTCGCCTTACAAGCTACGAATGGGGTGTTACTTATTCAGCTATGCTGCGGGCGGCAGAGGTTACAGGCGATAAAAAATATGCAGATTATGTTACCACCAGGTTTGATTTCCTGGCGAAATGGATACCTGCGGTAAAAGAAAAATTTCCCATTGATTATATCCGCAAAAAAAACTTGTTTGTACAGCCTATCAATCCACATGCATTGGATGATGCCGGTGCGGTTTGTGCAGCCATGATAAAAGCAACACGTAATGGCAGTAAATCCAATCTTCGTCCGCTGATTGACAACTATATTGACTTTGTTGCCAATAAAGAATATCGTTTTAGTGATGGTACATTGGGCCGCAATCGTCCCCAAAAAAATACATTATGGCTTGATGATCTGTATATGGGCGTTCCCGCATTAGCGCAAATGGGAAAACTTACCGGTGATAATAAATATTTTGATGATGCCGTAAAGCAGGTAAAACAATTTGCACAACGAATGTATAATGAAGAGAAAGGAATTTATATGCATGGATGGGTGGAAAGCATGGAAATGCATCCTGAATTCAGATGGGCAAGAGCCAATGGCTGGGCCTTGATGGCTAAAGCGGAATTGCTGGATGTGTTACCTACTGATCATCCCGGATATAAATTTGTTTTGCAACAATTTAAAAAACATGTTGCCGGCCTGGCGCAGTATCAATCTGGCAGCGGATTCTGGCATCAGCTTCTGGATCGTAATGATTCTTATCTTGAAACATCTGCAACAGCCATATATGCATATTGCATCGCTCATGCCTGCAATAAAGGATGGATAGATCCGGTAACCTATGCGCCCATGGCTATGCTGGCCTGGAATGCTGTGACAACAAAGATTAATAAAAAAGGACAGGTAGAAGGAACCTGTGTAGGCACAGGTATGGCTTTTGATCCGTTGTTTTATTACCATCGCCCGGTAAATGTTTATGCAGCGCATGGGTATGGCCCTGTTATACTTGCAGGTGCTGAAATATATCAGTTGGTTGGAACGAATTCTTTTAAAATAAATGACAGTTCATTGCAATACTATAAGCAATAATCCTGGTTATGTTACTATATAAAATGAATCTTCTGGTATTACTGTTGTTTTTTCCATTAGTAATGTTAGCTCAACAAAGCAGTTTCAGGTTTGATTTTGGTTCAGGCGCCGCAGCAAAAGATTATATACGCATAACTCCTGAGACCACATTCAATTATCAAACAGGTTATGGATTTGACCAGGGTTCGGTGGTGGAGTCTGTTGACCGGGGTGGCAATGCATTGACCGGTGATTATATTACCAGTAAGAAACCATTTTATTTTTCTGTAAAACTGCCTGATGGTAATTATGATGTTAAACTATTACTGGGTGATACCAAAGGAACGTCTGCAACGACGGTAAGAACTGAATGCAGAAGATTAATGCTGGAAAATATCAAAACCGCAAAAAGAAAGATCGTTACACAAACTTTTACCGTGCACGTAAAAGATAGTTTGATAAAAGAACTGCAGGGAAATGTTATTAATAAAATAAGATTAAAGCCAAGAGAATTCAGTTACCTGCATTGGGATAATTTACTGACGATTGAATTCAATGATTCTCTTCCTAAAGTATGTGCTGTGGAAATTACTCCCAACAAATCAGCCACCACTATTTTTCTTGCCGGCAATTCCACAGTTGTTGACCAGGACCGTGAACCCTGGGCAGCATGGGGACAAATGTTTCCCCGGTTTTTAGTTCCCTCAAAAGTGGTTGTGGCCAATTATGCTGAATCGGGAGAAACATTAAAAGCATTTAAAGGCGAAAGACGATTACAGAAAATATGGAGCATCGCAAAACCAGGTGATTATTTATTCATTGAATTTGCACACAACGATCAAAAGCCCGGTGGCAATCATTTGGATCCATTTACTACTTACAAACAAACACTGAAAGAATGGATCTCTGAAGCCAGGAAAAAAAAGATCATTCCTGTATTGGTCACTTCCATGCATCGCAGAAATTTCGATTCAACAGGTCATATCATTAATACCTTACTGGAATACCCGGAAGCGGTTCGTCAAACCGGTAAAGAAGAAAATGTGGCTGTGATAGACCTGAATGCGATGAGTAAAACTTTATATGAAACATGGGGTGTAGAAAAATCAATTAAAGCATTTGTACATTATCCGGCAAATACTTTTCCGGGACAGGAAAAAAAATTGGAAGACAATACACATTTCAGTCCTTATGGAGCGTATGAATTAGCAAACTGTATCGTGAGCAATATAAGAAGGCAAAATCTTCCGTTAGCAAAGTTTATCAAGAAAGATGTGAGGCGGTATGATCCGGCGAAACCTTTAGCAGTAGAAAAATTTTACTGGCCGCAGAGTTCGTTTGTAAGTTCGGTAAAGCCGGATGGTAATTAAAAAAACAGGAATATGAACAGGTTATTTATCACAGGGATGTTTTTTTATTTCAGTTATCAACCGATTGCTGCGCAACCAATGATGGAAACTGGCGGACAAAAAATGCCTGCTGAATGGATTGATAAAAGCACAGGCTACAAAGTGATAAAGCTGACAAGACGTGAAGGAAACAACATGAGTTTTTATTTTCACAACAAACCTTTTGCCGGTAATAAGATGATCTTTTACGGAACTGATTTTTTAAATACGGTAAAGAATGATTCGGTAAAGCAGGAGACCAGTAACATTACTGCTGGTAATAGGCAATTGTATAGTGTTGACCTGGAAACATCGAAAGTAGAGCAACTTAGTTTTAAAACATTGCCTATGAGTGGTGAAATTGTTGCGCCACAAAACAGGTTGGTTTATTATCAGGTAAAGGATAGTGTTTTTTCCACGCATATTGATACCAAAGAAACAAAACTAGTATATGTTTTTCCCGCTGATTTTAAAGCTGGAGTTACAACTATCAATAGTAATGAAACTTTGCTGGCCGGTGCCTGGAGCAGTGATAAAGAGAAAGAAATTTATAAAAAGAATCCTAACAAGTCCAGCTATTTTGACTTGATCTACGAAGCAAAAGAACCAAGAACATTGTTTACGTTAAATGTCAACACCGGTGAATTGAAAAAGATCTTTACCGATAGTGCCTGGTTAAATCATGTACAGTTTTTTTCAAAAGATTCTAACCTGCTGATGTTTTGTCATGAAGGTCCCTGGCATAAAGTAAACAGGATATGGACGATAGATGTAAGTACCGGGAAAGCGAAGATGATGCATAAACGAAAGATGCCCATGGAAATCGCAGGGCATGAATTTCCTTCTGTGGATGGAAAGAAAATATGGTTTGATCTTCAAATGCCAAAAGGAAAAACTTTTTATCTCGCAGCAGTTGATGTAAAGACCGGTGAAGAAATAAAATATGCGATGAAGCGGGATGAATGGAGCATTCATTTCAATATTTCTCCTGACCAAAAATTATTTGCTGGTGATGGTGGTGATCCGGGCCAGGTGGCTAAGGCCAAAGATGGGCAATGGATCTATTTGTTTACACCTTCAGGAGATAGTTTACGATCAAAGAAATTGGTGAATATGAAACATCACAATTATAAACTGGAACCAAATGTTCATTTTAGTCCCGATGGGAAATGGATCATATTCCGGGCAAATTTTGAAGGGTATACGGATGTATATGCGGTGGAGACAAAGGAGTATGGTGAGTAGTGAGTGGTGAGTGGGGCCTTGCATTTAGGAGAAGCTGATAGTATGAATCTTTTCGAAAATGATGAATAGAGAAGGCCTCATCCCCACCTTCTCCGGTTGGAGAAGGCCGTCCGAACGCAGCCCTTGCTTTTTGGAGATACTGGCATAATAAGGATAAAAGGATGAGGCCGTTGAGTAGAGATATAAAGTTGATGTGTAAGTTATGTAGTTCAACCATCCCTCCCTGGAGGGGCGAATTTAGGAAATGACTGAATTGAGGACACTGGGGAGGGTCTGCTGAATAGTTTCTATAATTATCGGAATACTGAACGTACAAAAGGGTAAGCGCAAGGACGCTAAATAGAATTACAATCGTTGATTATAAAATAATATCACTTTGAAAAAAATATTTCTTGCCGGATTTATTTCTTTTTGTACAGCAATAGCTCAAGCCCAAATAAAATGGCCGCAGATAACGTCCACAACTAAGCCTTGGACACGTTGGTGGTGGGAAGGAAATGCGGTGAATAAAAAAGACCTGACATGGAATTTAGAGCAATACCAGGAAGCAGGTTTAGGTGGTGTAGAGCTCACGCCTATTTACGGCGTGTATGGGTACGAAAAACAATTCATTGATTTTTTATCACCGAAATGGATGCAAATGTTTTGCTATACCTTGTCTGAAGCAAAAAGATTGGGTATTGGTGTCGATCTTGCCAAT
>CAMLEX010000269.1 GCA_946479055.1 uncultured Bacteroidota bacterium
CCACCGCTTACATTATTGGAAACAGGATCAGTGTCTGCAATGAAGTCACCCTGAGCAGGATCTGTAGAAGGACATACCCCTACACTATTAGAACCTTGAAAAGTGTGATAAAGGCTGAAGGCATGACCGATCTCATGTGGCAATGTTTTTTTAGCGGTCTTCATTTGTGAGGCCAGCATTACAGTACCATCCACTGAAGAAGAGGATCCGGGGAAATAAGCGAAACCCGCAATGAACTGCACTGTAGTCCCATCAGCGCCATCTAGTTTGTTTACAACCCAGATATTATAATAATCAGAAGTATTCCAGCGGGCAAGGTCTTTTAATGTCAGTTCAGGACAGCCGTTTGTATTATCAACATTCACTCCATTCGCCACGTAGTTGGGCAGGGAAGATGCATCAACCCTGTTGATACCATTGGTAGCTCCACAGGTTGGAGTTCGCTGGGCAAGGGCAAATTGAATTTCCATATCTACCACGCTGCCACCTTCAGCAGGTGCCGTCATACCGGCATAAGAACCGGCATACACCTGGTTCAGGTAATTGATAGCTCCGATGATCTGGGCATCGGAAGGATTATAAATGGTACCCACGGCGCCGCCGGTATGCATTACATGTACTACCACAGGAATCGTTACTGCTGCCATCGGACGGGCTGCATTTGGTTCCATAGCCCGGCGGGCATCAATATGCTTCCGTATGGCAATATTATTCTGCTCTATTTGCCGTGCATAAACCGGATTCTTTTCAAGAAGTATGTCGTGTTTTTTATCAAATGCGCAGGGTGGCTGAGCTTGCAGAAAGGTTGCGAAAGAAAGGAAAATAAAAAGGGTAAGTAAAAATGATTTACTCATAAGCGGATTTTAAATGGGATATTGGTAGCTTTAAAATGCTGAACAACTGTCATTTCTGGCAGCTATCTCAACATGTTGCGCAATAATATAAAATTATTCGCACACCTTAAACGCTAAACATCCCGCAATTAGTTTTTGAAACGTAATATTTTTCCCGGCTTTTAGTTGCTGGGCTGGCAACCCTAAGAAAGTATTTCTCAGGTTTTGAACCGGTATTGGCATCGTAAACAAAAGGTAAGTTGAAGAAAAATGAAAAATTGGCACTTCCTCAGATTCTGATTTTATGACAAGGCATTCAAAAAAGACAGGGTATTTGCCATAAACTGCAATTTTTTCACAATCTGACCCTATGGCATAATTATTAGGCTACCTTTGCCGTCCCCAATAAATCCGGTGATTTTGCCGGATGGGGTTTCAATTCAAAAAACAAAAATCAATACAATTATGGCCAAGAAAGTAAACGTTACCCCTTTGCATGACAGGGTTATCGTGAAAGCGGCAGCAGCCGAAGAGAAAACTGCCGGTGGTATCATCATCCCCGATACTGCAAAAGAAAAACCTCAACGTGGTGTTGTAATAGCGGCAGGCCCCGGTAAAAAAGATGAGCCTGTTACCGTAAAAACCGGCGATACTGTTTTGTATGGTAAATATGCCGGAACAGAGATCCAGATCGAAGGACAGGATTACCTGATCATGAGAGAGTCGGATATACTGGCAATCGTATAAAGAACCACGATTTTCCGGATTAGAAAATGATTTTTCGGAATTGTTCAATAGAATTACTGGAAGTTGAAGAGTGCGACGCAACGGAAGCTGATCCTTCGACTACGCTCAGGACAGCACAGTAGCCGGGCTCACAACAATAAACTCTAAAACTTAAAAACTTTAAAACTTATAAAGATGGCAAAGCAAATCTTCTTCGATATCGATGCAAGAAATAAAATGAAGAAAGGCGTTGATACATTGGCCAACGCTGTGAAAGTTACATTAGGCCCTAAAGGACGTAATGTAGTTATTGAAAAAAAATTCGGTGCACCACAGGTAACTAAAGATGGTGTAACTGTAGCGAAAGAAATAGAACTGGAAGATCCTATTGAGAATATGGGCGCACAGATGGTAAAAGAAGTAGCTTCTAAAACTGCTGATATTGCAGGTGATGGTACTACTACTGCTACTGTATTAGCTCAGTCTATAATCAGCGAAGGCCTGAAAATGGTAGCGGCCGGCGCAAATCCCATGGATCTGAAACGTGGAATTGACAAAGCGGTAAGCCTTGTTGTTGAAAACCTGAGAGGTCAAAGCCAGGCAGTTGGTAACGACAGCAGAAAAATTCAACAGGTGGCTTCTATTTCAGCTAACAACGATGAGACTATCGGTAAACTGATTGCTGAAGCTTTTGCTAAAGTTGGCAAAGAAGGTGTGATCACTGTTGAAGAAGCAAAAGGAACCGATACTACTGTTGATGTAGTAGAAGGTATGCAATTCGATCGTGGTTATGTATCTCCTTATTTCGTTACTAACAGCGAAAAAATGGAAGCTGAATTGCAGAATCCTTATATCCTTATCTATGATAAGAAGATCTCTGCAATGAAAGACATTCTTCATATCCTGGAGAAAGTAGCTCAAAGCGGTCGTCCTTTATTGATCATTGCTGAAGACCTGGAAGGTGAAGCATTGGCAACATTGGTAGTAAACAAACTGCGTGGCACTATCAAAGTGGCTGCTGTAAAAGCTCCGGGCTTTGGTGACAGAAGAAAAGAAATGCTGACTGATATCGCTATCCTGACTGCAGGTACTGTTATCAGCGAAGAACTGGGTCATAAATTAGAAGGTGCAGATCTTACTTCTTTAGGCCAGGCTTCATCAGTTACTATTGATAAAGACAACACAACTATCGTTGGTGGTAAAGGTGCTAAAAAAGATATCACTGCAAGAGTAAACCAGATCAAAGCTCAGGTAGAAAACACTACTTCTGATTACGACAAAGAAAAATTGCAAGAGCGTTTAGCTAAGTTGGCTGGTGGTGTAGCTGTATTGTATATCGGTGCTGCTACTGAAATGGAAATGAAGGAAAAGAAAGACCGTGTTGACGACGCATTACACGCTACAAGAGCAGCTGTTGAAGAAGGTATCGTTCCTGGTGGTGGTGTTGCTTATATCCGTGCTATCGAAAGCCTGGATGCTAAAGTAAGAGGCCAGATAGCTGATGAGCAAACAGGTATGGCTATTGTACGCCGTGCATTGGAAGAGCCTATCCGCATACTGACCGCTAATGCTGGTATCGATGGTTCTATCGTAGTACAAAAGATCAAAGAAGGTAAGGGCGATTATGGTTTCAATGCCCGCACTGAAGTATACGAGAACCTGTTCAAAGCCGGTGTTATCGATCCTACTAAAGTTAGCCGTGTAGCATTGGAAAATGCAGCTTCAATCGCTGGTATGTTATTGACTACTGAAGCAGTAGTAGCTGACAAACCTAAGAAAGAAGAAGCAGCTCATTCTCATGGCGCACCTGATATGGGTGGTATGGGATATTAAGAAGTACGAGGTAAGAAGTCAGAAGTACGAAGTCAGAAGACAGAAGTCTGAAGATAGAAGTACGAAATTCCGACAAACATAATATAGTCCCGTCTCTGCAAAGAGGCGGGATTTTTTTGTGATATAGAACATGAGGGTATGATATGTCTCTCCGATTACCAAGGCTGTGTGTGGTAAGTTTCTCCTAAAGGGGGAGATTTAGAGGGGGCTTCGTCCCTCCAAAGGGACGGGATTTTCATTTCAATTATTCATTAACCTTTAAAAGTGAGTTATGAAAAAAGTTATTGAATCATTGCGTTTAAATGAATTTACTTATGTGGTGAAAAAATGGATGAAAAGAAACAAGAGGGATGATGACGATATGTTCAATCATCGGTTTGCGGTTTTTTAAAGTGTTTATCCCGTTTCTTTAAAGAGGCGGGATTTTTATTATATTTTTAGAAATGAAAAATAGTAATAATTGGTCATGGGGATTTGGTATTGTTTTTTTGTCAGGGATTATTTGTTTTGTTTTATCAATGAACAATCCCCGTTTTAATCATATGGGGTTAGGAGGGTTATTTTAATATTGTTCTGCCATTTCTTTCAACCCTTATTTTAGTTATCGTTTATTGGGGCTTAACAATCGCTTTTGAAAAGAAAAATTGGCTAATGATCTCAATAATAGTTTCGGCAATAAATATTATATATGGGATATATCTTTATCTAAACCCGTAAAATTTGTTTTTGATTTATGAAAGATGAAGTGAAATTAATATTAGAAGAAGCTGGATGTATCCGGGAAGGAGAATTGAAATAGGCTATATGATCGAAGATTTCAAAAGAGAGGAAATAACTATTCCCAATATGCTGATTGAAAATTTGCTAAAAGAATTTTGGAATCTTGAACTAAATTTTAATGTACCAAATGGTATGTATGGAAATGTGAGGTTAAATACAGAAGAGGCATTAGGATTAGAAAAATATATTCTTAATTATTACGAAAACTTGATAAACGAAAAACTAGTTCCTGTAGGCACAATTAAACTTTGATACTGGACTATTGTTGGTTTCATACTCAGGTAAATTTTATTTGATGGGAGACGGTAATTTTTTTCTTTTAGGAAATAATTTTTTTGAAGCGTTAGAGTCAGTTATTTATCAAAAAAATATTTTTCGTATAGCTTAATAGTGGTTTCAACGGAATTTTCCGTGCAATTCATGCCTGGTAACAGTTACTTTTCGTATCCTCGGTGTAATATGGAATCCAAATGAATAGCCCCAATTCCCGTTTTAGAGGGTTACAAACGATCAAAAGAACTAAAATCCCTTTATCGATTTATTTTTCCCATATGCCGATACAACCGCCGGGTGTGTCGGGACAATTTTAACGACCGGCTTTTTTTCTTTTAAGAAGCATGGAAGAGCAGCAAATTATTAATATTTTTAGTCAATCAAAGAACCTAATCGACTTATATGAGCAAATTGTGCAGGATTGGTTTCATGTTGCTGCTGGTTACCACCGTATCCTTTTCCCTTTATGGACAAAATTATTTTTTCGCAGAAACCAGGGAGCCGGCTGTTTCAATGGCAACTGGTAGAAGAGTTATTATTCCTGATCAGTATAAAAGCGTAGTACTGGATAACCGTGGGATCGAGACATTTCTAAAAACAGTACCATCTGAAACCGGCTTGGCAAACAGGAGAGTGGCGCCTGTTTTAGAATTGCCGATGCCTTATGGCGGTACTGCAAAATACCGGGTTTGGGAAAGCCCTGTTATGGAACCTGCATTGGCTGAAAAGTTTCCCGGCATAAAAACTTATACCGGCCAGGGTATTGATGACCCTACGGCTACTATTAAAATTGATTTTACAGAATTGGGGTTTCATGCCATGGTCATGTCTGATATTACCGGTAATATTTTTATTGACCCTTACCGCCAACTCGATACAAAAAATTATATCGTTTATTATAAAAAGGATTTTAAGAATAAAAATCCTTTTTCAGAAAATGGACCGATCATTTCCCCGGAAGCTCAGAAAACTACTGCAAACCGCCCAATGGCAGGTCCATGCGTTGGACCACAGTTAAGGAATTACCGATTGGCTATTGCCTGTACAGGTGAATATGCAAGAGCTGCTACAGGATTCAACAATCCAACTATAGCGCAAGCCCTGGCAGCTATAACCACCAGTATAAACAGGGTAGATGCTGTGTACGAAAAAGAACTGGCTATCAGTCTTAACCTGGTTGCTAACAATAATTTAATTGTTTTTGTTAACCCGTCTTCCGATCCATTTAACGCAAATAATGATGGTGATGCGCTTCTGGATGAAAGCCAGACCGTGATTACTCAAAATATTGGTGAGGCTAATTATGATATTGGTCATACATTCAGCACCGGAGCCGGCGGTATTGCTCAATTATCCAGTGTTTGCGGTAGCTCAAAAGCAAGAGGTGTAACGGGTTTAACGGAACCGGTAGGCGATCCTTTTAATATTGACTATGTGGCCCATGAGATGGGTCACCAGTTTGGAGCTAACCATACTTTCAATGCAACAACCAGTTCCTGCAGCGGCAATCGTAATTCCAATACTGCTGTAGAGCCGGGTAGTGGAATTACAATTATGGGGTATGCAGGCATCTGTGGTACTGCTAATGACCTGGCGCAAAACAGTATTCCCTATTTTCACGGCATCAGCATGGATGAGATCAATACATATACCACTAGCGGAAACGGTGCAAGTTGTGCTACGATCACCCTTACAGGAAATACGGCACCGGTTGTAGTTGCAGGTAATGATTTTACCATTCCTAAATCTACTTTTTTTGCATTAACCGGTAGCGCTACGGATACCGATGGTGATGCATTGACTTATTCGTGGGAAGAGGCAGATGATGACGGACCTGCAGGTAATTGGAACAATCCAGCTGGCGATGCGCCGATATTCCGTTCTTTTGCCCCGGTAGCGGAACCTACCCGTTATTTCCCAAAGCTTTCAGACCAGGTAAGAAACATAACAACGATTGGAGAAAGCCTTCCCAGTTATGGACGGGAGATGAATTTCAGGCTAACTGCAAGGGATAACCGTGCAGGAGGAGGTGGTGTTTGTTTTGATGAATCAGCAGTGACTGTAGATGATAACAGTGGTCCTTTTGTAGTAACTTTTCCTTCGGCAACCGGAATTTCATGGGAAGCGGGAACTGTTCATACAGTTGCCTGGGATATTGCTAATACAAATAATGCTCCGGTCAATTGCGCCAACGTAAGCATACAGCTTTCAATAGATAGTGGTTATAGTTTTGCAATAACCCTGGCTGCCAATACTCCCAATGATGGAAGTGAACAGATAACGGTGCCCGCTAATATTACAACAAAGGCGAGGATAAGAGTAATAGCAGTTGGCAACATTTTCTATGATATATCCAATAACAACTTTGAAATAACAACACCCGGGGCCGGGCCTGTTGTTACATCGCAACCAGCGAGTAAACAAATTTGCGGGAATGAAACTGTAACATTTAATGTGGTGTCCGATTCTCCTGTCTTG
>CAMLEX010000270.1 GCA_946479055.1 uncultured Bacteroidota bacterium
TTTTGAACAACGATATATTGTTTCTGAAGACAAGGAAAAAGTGGTAAAAGATTTAAAAGCACTGGCTAATAAATCTGGTGAAGTATGGCTGGCAACGGATGAGGACCGTGAAGGAGAAGCCATAAGCTGGCATTTATGTGAGGTGCTGGGTCTTGATCCCAAAAAAACCAAGCGTATCGTTTTTCATGAGATCACTAAGCCGGCAATACAAAATGCTGTTGCAAATCCCCGTACGCTGGATATGAACTTAGTAAATGCCCAGCAGGCCAGGAGAATACTGGATCGGATTGTAGGCTTTGAACTAAGCCCGGTATTGTGGCGAAAAATGAGTATGCGGAATAACCTGAGTGCAGGACGTGTACAGAGTGTAGCTGTAAGATTAATAGCAGAACGCGAAAGAGAGATCAATGCTTTTGTTCCGACAAGTACTTTTAAGATTGAAGGATTGTTTACAGCAAAAGATCTTTCTGATAAGCCGGTAACATTTGTTGGTGAAGGAAAAAAACAATCAAAGGTTGAAGATGCTGAGGCATTTTTGAAAAGCTGTATTGGCGCTGATTATAAAGTAAATGATATACAGGTAAAGCCCGGCAAACGTTCTCCTGCCCCTCCTTTTACTACTTCTACCCTGCAACAGGAAGCATCCCGAAAATTAGGTTATGGCGTTAGCCGTACCATGCTTATTGCACAAAAGTTGTATGAGAATGGTTATATCAGTTATATGCGTACGGATAGTGTAAGTCTGAGCGATACTGCACTGGGTGATATCACCCGTACTGTTAAAGGGATGTATGGCGATAATTATCACCAGTTCCGCAAGTACAAAAATAAAAATCAAAGTGCACAGGAAGCCCACGAAGCTATACGCCCAACCTATATGAGCAATAGCACAGTGGAAGAACCGGACTGGAAACGCTTGTATGAGTTGATCTGGAAAAGAACGATGGCCAGCCAGATGGCTGATGCAGAATTGGAAAAAACCATTGCAAAAATTTCTATATCTACCAATAAAGAAGAACTAACAGCTTCTGGTGAAGTATTGAAATTTGATGGCTTCCTGAAAGTGTATCGTGAAGACAAAGACGATGATGAGGTTAATGAAGATGAGACACAGGAAGGAATGCTGCCTCCGTTAACTGTGGGCCAGCAATTGCCCTTGAAAGAAATGAAAGCGACGGAACGTTTTACCCGTCCCCTTCCCCGCTATACAGAAGCATCGCTGGTAAAAAAATTAGAGGAGTTGGGCATTGGCCGTCCTTCTACTTATGCGCCTACTATTTCTACAGTATTGAAGAGAGGATACGTAGAAAAAAGAGATAAAGAAGGTGTTCGCCGGGAGTTCAGGGTATTGAAATTGAAAAAAGATACAGTAAGCAAAGAAGCAGAACATGAAAATACCGGCGCTGAAAAATCAAAATTATTTCCATCTGATCTTGGGTTGGTAGTAACAGATTTTCTGAAACAATACTTTGACGATATCATGGACTATGGCTTTACAGCCAGGATTGAAGCCGAATTTGATGAAGTGGCAGAAGGTAAGTTGAAGTGGAGTGAAATGCTCAAAGATTTCTACAGCCCTTTTAAAAAAGACGTTGAGAAAACTATAGAAACCGCTGAAAGAATAAAAGGTGAAAGAGAATTAGGAATTGATCCGGAGAGCGGAAAACCAGTGGTAGCAAGGATGGGACGCTATGGCCCGATGGTACAGATAGGACATGCTGATGATGAAGAAAAGCCACGTTTTGCTAAAGTACCTACGGGACAAAGCATTGAAACAATTACCTATGATGAAGCTATGGCGTTGTTTAGTTTGCAAGGCACAGTAGGACAGCATGAGGGAAAAGATATTTCGGTAAGTGTTGGAAGGTTTGGTCCGTATGTAAAATGGGGTGAAGAATTTATTTCTATTCCAAGAGGCACTGATCTTTCTACTGTTGATCTTGATAAAGCGATACAACTGATAGAAGAAAAGAAACAAGCTGATGCGCCGGTAGCCATGTATGAAGACAAGCCGGTAACAAAAGGAAAAGGAAGATTCGGACCATTTATTAAATATGAAGGTATGTTCATCAACGTACCAAGGCGTTATAATTTTGATGCACTATCTCAATCAGACATCAACGAACTGATAGATGCTAAAGTAAAAAAAGAAGCCAATCGTTTTATACAGCAATGGCCGGAAGAAAAAATTGCACTGGAAAACGGACGTTGGGGCCCATTCATCCGGTTTGGTAAAAAGATGGTGAAGATGGGACGTAAAGCAGATGAAGCAAAGTATACGGCAGAAGAAGCCGCTGCATTGAGTTTGGATGATGTAAAGAAAATGATAGAAGCGGAAATACCGGGAGCATTTACCAAGAAGGAGAAGAAGCCTGCGGCGAAGAAGACGGCTACGAAGAAAGCAGCACCTAAAAAGGCCGCGAAGAAGAAAAAATAATAAGGATTTTTCAAAATGATTACCCTATCATCTGAGCTAACGAAAGAAGATTTTTATCAATTTAGCTATTATTCAAACTGGAGCGCCTCTTGGAATTTCAGGAAAAGGCTCATATATCATTCTAAGAATATAATATTTGGAGGGACTCTTGCGTTTCTGTTTTTTTATTTAATTGGCTTGAAAATCCATTTTTTGTCATTTATTGCTGGTGGGATTTTCCTTTTGCTCTTCAATTTTATTATTCTACCTATTTGGATAAGGCATGACTACAGGAAATATGTAGAAAAGTTTTACTCTAACCCTTCTAATAGCAGTATCTTTTTAAAAACCGAATTAGTCATTAACGAAAAAGGCATTTTAAATAAAGATGAGGTTTCTACAACAATGCATTCATGGCCGGCATTTGTTAAAAAAGCTGAAACTGAAGGCTATTTTTATTTGTATTTAAATTCTCAGTTAGCACTTGTAATACCTAAAAGGGTTTTTGGCTCTCAAAAAGAGAAAGTAGAATTTGAAACGATGCTATTAGCACACTTTCCTTTACAGGCAGAATTAAATAGTCTAAAACGGTGATAGCTCTGTAAGCGATAAAGATTCAACTTATTAACTGTGCGATATAGTTTATCCCTTATCTCTCGCCAGGTCACCAAAACAATATTGTTCTTTTTCAGTAACTCTTTACAGGCTGTACTTGTAAAAAAATAAAAATCTTCCTACCGCAAGGCTGAATTTCATCATTATCATAAGCCGTATGAATGAGAAGGCAGTCGGTTGGTGAACGATTGTTTTATTTAATTTTTAAGACAGGGGCTTAAAAAATTGTGAAATACAGGGGTTGGCAATTATAGTAATTTTTCGGCTTTTTACGAAACTATAAACCACAAACCAGAAACTACAAACCTTTCTTCACGTCTGTGGAAAAGTTTCACTATTGGATTTCATCAGCAATAAAGAACTTGTGGAATATAACAATGGAACCCAATAGAGAAATAGCGGCATTGCTTCATTTACTGGATGATCCGGATCAGGAAGTTTTTGATGCTGTTTCCGAAAAAATTGTTGACTACGGGAGGCCCATTATTCCCAATCTTGAGCATCTTTGGGAAACTACTCCCGAGGAACATACACAGACACGGATCGAATTGCTGATTCATCGCCTGCATTACAGAGATCTTACGGAAGATTTTCGCCAATGGACTATATCAGGACATCATGATCTATTACTCGGAGCCTTGCTGGTTTCTAAATTTCAATATCCCGAGCTGGCTACTACACCGGTTTTGCAGGAAATAGAAAAAGTCCGGCGGAATATATGGCTGGAGTTAAACAACTATTTAACTCCATTGGAGCAAATAAATATTGTAACAAGTATTTTATATAGTTATTATGGGTTAAAAGGTGGTGAAACAAATTATACTGAGCCCAATGAATTTTTGCTTCACAAAACTTTAGAAACAAAACGGGGTAACCAGGTCAGCAATGGAATTTTGTATCTTCTCCTCTGTGAACTGCTGGATATACCTGTAAGAGCCATCCATCTTCCTAAACAATTTATCATCGCCTATTTCAAACCCGGGTACTCTGAGGAAAATCTTCCCGACCCATTTCATAAAATAGAATTCTTTATTGATCCTACTTCCGGGCAGGTATTTACTCACCAGGATGTAGAAAGTTATTTTAAACGAATAGCTGTCCATCCGGTAAGTGCTTATTTCAAGCCACAATTGAATAAACATGTAATTCAACAATTACTGGAAGAGTTTGGTAAATGTTTCGATAATGATAAGGAACTGTACAAGTGTAAGGAACTGATGGAGCTGGCATCACTTTTGGATTAACGAATGCCAATCATTCTTTTCTTTAACGTTAAACAGTTTTTATGAAAGTAAACATTGGCATTCCCGAAAAAAATCGCCAGGCTGTTGCCGCTTCCCTCAATCAATTGCTGGCCGACGAACATGTACTTTATAATAAAACCCGGAATTACCATTGGAGCATTGAAGGGCCGAGTTTTATGGAGTTTCATAAACTTTATGAGGCTCAATACAAATTACTGGCTGAAGCTATTGATCAGATTGCGGAACGAATTCGTACGATAGGCCATTTTGCGGAAGGAAGGTTGAAAGAACTGCTTAAACTGGCAACATTAGATGAGCCGGAAGCTCCTACTGATCAAACCCAACAAATTGAAATCCTCGACGCAGATCATGAAACTATTATTGTAAAATTGCGCAAGCTGATCAAAGAATTTGATGAAAAGCACAATGATATCGGGAGCAGCGATTTTGTTACAGGCCTGCTTAAACAACACGAAAAAATGGCCTGGATGCTGAGAAGCTATTTACGATAACTACAAAATAAGAGTTGCGGTAAACAAGCATTCAACTTATTTATCCGCAACTCATTTTATTTTTCAAAATATAATTCTTACAAGTCTAATTTCCATCCATCACGATATTCCCTCTTCACAAATTGATTGGCTTCATCAAAATTGGTGATCTTCATATTTTTTGCATCCCACAACAATTTTTTCCGGCCCAGGTATTTATCTTCCCATCCTTTCAATTTCGGATTTACCATCATTGAACTACGGATAGCAAGATTGCCCATTAAAATACTTTCAGTGAAAGGTCCTGCATATTCAAATGGTGAACTTGTTTCACCTTTTCCATACCCTGCAATGCAAGCATTTACCCATTGCAGGTAATGCCCTTCCGGTACTCTTTTAATTGTTTGTTTCGGCATTGTTTTTTCTTTCATCAACAGAGTTGGTAACAAACGTGGATTTGCGCCATAGCAATCCATCAACATTTTTCCTTTGGTACCTACCAGCAACACGCCACCATCCCAATTGCCAAATGCTTCTCCCGGCAATAATTCATCAGGTCGTTGGGGCAATAAACCGCCATCATGCCAGGATACTTTAATATTTCCTTTTTTATCTTTTCTTGGATAATTTAAATGAATAATAGAAGATGGTGGACAGCTATCTGTATAATTTCCTTCAGCCCACATATCTTTCCAGATATTAGCTACGCTGCATTCAGCAGAATCGGGATAATCAATCGGTAATATTCTATAGATAGGATCCATGATATGACAAGCCATATCGCCTAATGCACCTGTACCAAAGGCCCACCAGCCACGCCAGTTAAAAGGAAGATAAGCAGGATTAAAATCCATCGCCTTAGCTGTACCCAGCCATAGATCCCAATCCAGTTCTTTCGGAATTTCAAATTTACCGGTTGGAGTAGCGATGCCTTGTGGCCATACAGGCCTGTTGGTCCATGCATGAGCTTCTATAATATCTCCAATCATTCCTGCATTGTACATTTCTTTCGCTTGTCTTACACCATCGCCAGAACCACCCTGGTTGCCCATCTGCGTTACAACCTTATATTTTTTTGCAGCCTGCGCTAATATTCGTGCTTCATAAATATCATGCGTTAATGGCTTTTGTGTGTATACATGTTTGCCTAATTGCATGGCGGCTAATGTGGCCACGGCATGTGTATGATCCGGAGTGGAAATGGAACAGGCATCAATATTATTTTTTTCTTTGGCCAGCATTTCCCGGAAATCTTTATAATAATTGGCTTTAGGGAAATTTTGTCTTGACTTGACAGCCTGCCTATCATCTACATCACAAAAGGCCACGATATTTACATTGGGGCTTTTAGCAAATGAAGACAAATCGCTTTCTCCTTTACCACCTGCACCAATACCTGCAATATTTAATTTATCGCTGGGGGCAATAAAGCCTTTTCCTAATACATGACGCGGTACAATAAAAAAACCCGCAGCAGCTACGGATGAATTCCTGATAAACCTACGACGGGAATCAGAGATGTTGTTCTTCTTTTTCATTTAGCAAATGTTATTTGTTGTCTTAATTAGTTTGTACTATGCAATATAACCAAGAAATTGTTTGAAAAGACAAGCTATAAGGTTTTAGCCGGCATATTGAGCCTCACCGCTGATTTATATCAATGCAATATTTTTAAACTATAATTCAAGTTTCCAGTCGCCGGCATAGGTTCGTTTTACAAATTGATTAGCAGGCTCAAAATTGCTGATTTTCATATTCGGACCATCCCACAGTAATTTTTTACGGCCGGGAAATTTGTTTTCTCCTTTTGCATCTTTCACTATATGATTATAACTTAATACAGCCAGGTTGCCCATCAGTACCGTTTCTGTCAAAGGTCCCGCTTCAGAAAATGGTGAACTGGTAAATGCTCCGTATCCTTTTTTACAGGCATTTGTCCATTGTGTCTGATGCCCTTCCACCCCTCTTTCAACCTTTACTTTTTTTAATGCAGGTAATTTTATTTCTTTCATTTTCCTGGTGGGCAGTAAAGTTGGGTTCCGACCCCATAAGCCGCCCATGATTTTCCCTTTTGTTCCTTCGAAGATGATACCTCCATCCCATTCCGCCATTTCTTCATCGGGTAATAATTCGACAGGACGTTTTGGTTTGATGC
>CAMLEX010000271.1 GCA_946479055.1 uncultured Bacteroidota bacterium
CCCAATAATAAAGTGGAGCATTGGTTGAATGGTTATAAAGTAGTGGAATATAAACGCGGTTCTGCTGAATACCTGGCTTTGGTAGCAAATAGTAAATACAAGGATTGGAAAAATTTCGGTATGGCAAAAGAAGGGAGAATTTTGTTGCAGGATCATGGGGACAGAGTGTCGTACAGGAGTGTTAAGATAAAGACATTGAAATAGCGGCCCCCTCCCGACCTCCCCCCGTTAGGGGAGGCCACCAAATCACAGCCCATGCTTTTCGGAGAGACTGATAAAATAAAACTCTTCGAAAATGTTGAATAGAGATATGAAGTTGATTTGGTAGTTATGAAGTTTGGTGTTGTAGTGCAGCACCGCTACCTCTCCAACCGGAGAGGTAACCGAGCAAAGCGAAGGTTAGGAACGGAGTTCGGGATGGTGAGGCCACAAGATGAGCAATGATATGCAGTACAAGTGTGCGACGCAAGGGACGATGAGCAGAATTACTAAAGCTGGAAACAAAATATTTTTTACGTTAAATAAAACATCATGTCATCACGAAGAAATTTTATTAAACAATCAGCCAAAGCATCTGCTGCGGTGTATGCAGCTACACTAGGCTTCAGCGCCAAAAGCTATGGCAATATTATTGGCGCCAATGATCGGGTAAGATTAGGTGCTGTAGGTTTTTCTGATCGCTTCCGGCAATCCTTGTTTCCTTCGTTCTTTAATCATTATAAAGAATTGAATTTTGATATTGTAGCTGTCAGTGATATCTGGAAACTTCGCAGGGAAGAAGGGCAAAGTTTTTTGAAAGAAAAAATGGGCCACGATATACAAGCCTGTGTGAATAATGATGAACTGTACCGGATAAAAGACCTTGACGGTGTAATTATCAGTACGGCGGATTTTCAACATGCATTGCATGCAATTGAAGCAGTAAAGGCAGGCAAGGATGCCTATGTTGAAAAACCATTTGCGGAAACAATGGAAGATAACCGGGCGGCATTGAAAGCGATAAAAGCTACTGACAGAATTATACAAATTGGTTCGCAAAGAAGAAGTGGAGGTAACTATCAAGCAGCCGCGGAATTTATTCAATCCGGAAAGTTTGGACCTGTTACTATGGTTGAACTTAGCTGGAATGTGAATCAGCCGGGTCGCTGGCGCAGACCTGCATTGGTGGCGAAATGCAAGAAAGAAGACACGGATTGGAAACGTTTTTTAATGAATCGCCCGTTTGAAGAATGGGACCCAAGAAAATATCTGGAATATCGTTTGTTCTGGCCTTATTCATCGGGTATGCCGGGCCAATGGATGAGTCACCAGATAGACACAGTGCATTGGTTCAGCGGCTTGAAACATCCACGCAGTGTAGTGGCCAATGGTGGTATTTATATGTGGAAAGATGGAAGAAGAAACTGGGATACAACGACAGCGGTGTTTGATTATGGCCCGCAAAATGATGCTGCCAGCGGTTTCCAGGTTACGTTCAGTTCCCGTATGCACAATGGTGACGAAAGACCTGCTGAAATATATTATTCCAATGGCGGAGAGTTGAATCTTAACACGAATAAAATTTCACCGGCAGGTGGTTTGCGTGAAGACCATGCAAAAGCGATGGATATGAAACCAAACCTGTTGCCTGAAATGATGTTGGCTGATGCGTCTGAAAAAGTGGTTGCATCCGCTAATACAGGCGGTGACAGGTTAACCAGCAACCATATGCGAAACTTTATGGAATGTATGCGCAGCCGCAAGCCAACCAATGCGCCGGTAGAAGCGGGTTATAATCATTCCATTGCTACCATTATGACTAACGCCGCTGTAAGAACAGGAGCTAAAGTAACATTTGATGAAGTAAAACAGGAAGTAATGGCGGATGGTAAAATTTTCAAGTATTAACTCTTTGATCATGCATAAGATCTTACTCATTCCGATCTTGTTAGGATTATCTGTAGCTGTCATTGCGCAAAAGGCAACTGGCTTTTCAATAGCAGAGAGGCCAGGCAAGAAACAGGTTGATATTTTATTTAATAATAAACTGCTGACGGCTTACTGTTATTACGATTCAAGCAGGAAGCCTTTTCTTTTCCCGGTAAATACGGTGGATGGTATTACTGTTACAAGAGGATATCCTTTTCAACCTGTGGCGGGTGAAAGAACCGATCATCCGCATCATACAGGTATCTGGTTAAATTATGAATCAGTGAATGGTCTTGATTTCTGGAACAATTCGACAGCTATCGCACCGGAGAAAAGAGACCATTATGGAACCATTGTTCATCAAAAAGTTGTTGATAAAAAAACAAATGATAATAATGCATCGCTTAGTACTGCTGCAAAATGGATAAGGCCTGACGGTAAAATATTATTAAATGAAGAAACCCTTTTCAATTTCAGGATACAGGGTAATGACTTTATAATTGACCGGATTACTAAACTGACAGCTGCAGATACAACTGTTCTTTTTAAAGATGTAAAAGATGGAATGTTTGCGATCCGCGTAGCAAGGGAACTGGAATTGCCTTCTAAAGAATCATCCAACTATGTTGATGATAAAGGAAATATTACAAAAGTGCCGGCTTCGGGACAAAATGTTACCGGGATGTACTACAGCAGCACGGGATTAACAGGGGATTCAGTTTGGAGTAGCAAAGGAAGATGGGCAATACTTACAGGCAAAAAAGAAGGGCGAGATATCACAATAGGAATTATTGATCACCCGGAGAATGTCGGTTATCCCGCTTACTGGCATGCAAGAGGCTATGGTTTATTTTCTATTAATCCGCTTGGAAGAAAAATATTCAGCAATGGAAAAGAGGAACTTAATTTTTCATTGGCGCCCGGTCAATCAACAACTTTCCGGTACAGAATAATCATTCATTCCGGTTCTGTGTTATCAAATGAAAAAATGAATAAGCTGAGTGATGATTTTGAAAAAGTAAAATAAAGTATAATGTCCCACGAAGACGCAAAGGACACAAAGTATTTTTCTTAGTGTTCTTAGAATCTTTGTGGGATTTTTTTGTATAACATTAAGGACATTATTAAAATAATTTCAACATGAACAAGAAGTATATTTTTTTTATAATTCTGTTTGCTGTTTTGTCTATTAATTGTTCAGACGCACAGGACTTTAAACCCTTGTTCAATGGAAAAGATCTTAATGGATGGTATACATTTTTGAAAACAAAAGGGAAAAGCAATGATCCCGATTCTGTTTTTTCGGTAACGAATGGATTACTCAAAATAACAGGAAAAGAATTTGGATACATTGTTACAGAGAAGTCGTTTGAGAATTTTCATCTTGTTGTTGAATTCAAATGGGGCGAAAAAAAATATCCGCCCAGAGAAGATAAGGTAAGGGACAATGGTATTTGTTATTATGTAGTACCTACTGACAGAGTATGGCCCCGGTCAGTAGAATGCCAGATACAGGAAGGGGATTGTGGAGATTTCTGGCTGATAGATAGTGTGACAGCAGTGGTAGATGGCAAACAGGTAGGCCCAACGAAAAACACAAGAGTGATAAAGAAAAAGGATAATGAAAGACCAACCGGCGAATGGAACCGGATAGAAGTGGTTGCCGATAAAGGGAAATGCACACATATAGTAAATGGCGTTGTCGTCAACGAAGCAACCGATGCAAGTCTTCGTACAGGTAGGATACTCATCCAATCCGAAGGCGCCGAAACCTGGTACAGGAAGATTGAAATAAAGGAACTGTAAATATGTTATTGCGAGCCACCGTTGGTGTTTTTAGTTTCAATAAGTTGGTGTTGCGAAGCAATCTGCTCTATAAGGAAAAGCCTGGTTTTGTTTAGATTGCTTCGGCACTTAAGTTCCTGTTATTATAAATTGTTACATGTGCCTCGCAATGATATACCACACTTCATAAATTTTCAATCTCAGATATCTCATAAAAAAAATTGTTGGGTATAGTGTTTGAAATACACGCCTGCAATTATCTTCCCTCTTCTCCTTTTACAAAAAAAATGGTTGCTAAAATGGCTGAACCTTTTGCTAAAACGCTTAAGCTTTCAGACAGGAATTAGTACTTACTTGCTATCATTATTTTTCTGAGCTGCTAATCAGAATAAGTAACGATATATAAGCTGTATGAAAAAAACTGTAAACATAGTTTGCACTGATGATTATTTGTTCCGTACCAATAATCATGTTCCATCCTGGTTTCTTTCAATACAAGTCTCCTATCACTCCATCCCTTTGAATCCTATAGGTTATCCGCATCTGGTCAATTCAAAAATTGTTGATTTATTCTTCTAAAAATTAAAACGCTATTATGAAATGCTTTTTTCATTTCAAAATCCCAACTGAAGTTTTTACAAAAGGGTTGAAAAAAAAGAGGTACTATGCTGTATGTTTTCTTTTCAGCTTATTGCTTTTTACTGGCACAACCTATGGGCAATCTGAAAAAATGATCACTGTTAAAGGAACTGTTGCAAACCAGGGCGGGGAGCGGCTACAGGGAGTTACAGTTCAGGCAAAAGCAACTGGAAAAGCAACGACTACGCAGCAAGACGGTTCTTTCCAGATTGAAGTTCCTCCAAACAGTATATTGTCCGTTTCTTATGTTGGCTTTATCAGTAAAGACGTTAAGGTAGGAACAACCGATCAATCTAATTTATCATTTGAACTAATAGCCAATAAAAATGAAATGGAGCAGGTAATAGTAGTGGGTTATGGCACAAGAAAAAAATCAGATGTCACCGGTGCTATCGTTTCTATCAGCGAACAATCTATTAAGAATATACCTGCTGCTAACCTGGCGCAGGCATTACAGGGCCAGGGCGCCGGTATCGACATTCAAAAAAATGGCGGCAATAGTAAACCTGGTGCTACACCTTCTATTTTAATACGAGGATCGAGATCAATAAGTGCTACTAATGAGCCGTTGATTGTGGTGGACGGAATTCCATTCAATGGAAGTTTTAATGATCTCAACCAGGATGATGTGTCTTCAGTAGAAATATTGAAAGATGCTTCTGCCACGGCGATTTATGGTTCAAGAGGTGCAAACGGTGTTATTCTTGTTACTACAAAACGGGGCAGGCAGGGAAAACCAGTAGTTACTTATAGTGGCTATGCCGGTGCATCAAAAATACAGGATCAATTTCCTGTTATGAATACAGAGGAGTTTTTTGAATTTAAAAAATGGGCATTATATAATGGCCGCTTCACCGGCAACAACCGTACTTATTCTGGTATTGATGATCCTGATCTCTTAACGGATGCAGGAAATTTTTCTCCGGAAGAGCTCGAAGCTATTAATACTGGCAGAAGTACCGATTGGCAAAAGCTGATTTACCAGACTGGCTTTATTACCAATCATCAGATAGGTTTTTCAGGAGGTCATGATAAAACTCAGTACGCTGTATCAGGCGGTTATTTCAAAGAAACGGGTATTTACTCCGGGCAGGCATTTGAAAGGTTTAGTTTAAAAGCCAGTGTGGACCAGCAACTGGGCAAGATAGTTAAGATCGGTATCAGTTCTTTAAATACTTACAGTATTACATATGGAGAAGGCGCCAATCCATTAGGACAGGCATTAAGAGCAAGTCCATTGGCATCACCTTACAATACGGATGGCAGTTTGTTAAACGATTTTGTTCCGGGTAGTGCCAGCCAGGTATGGAACCCGTTGGCAAATTTTGTAGATGGGGCCAGCGTACAAAAAAGAAAAAGATTCGGAACGTTCACTACGTTTTTTGCGGATGTGAATATTCTGAAAGGATTGAAGTATCGCTTTAATACCGGCATTGAGATCAGGAATGATGTGTATGGAGAATTTTTTGCCAGCAAGACGACCAATAATCTTGGCGGGTTATCTACTTCTCAAAACCGAACTAATTTTCGTACAAGTTATACGTTGGAAAATATCCTCACTTATGATAGAACATTTAATAAGCATAAAGTGAACGCCACCGGGTTATTCAGTATACAGGAAGATGAGACGCAGGGCAATCAATTTCGTAATAATAATATTGCAGCGGATCTGTTACAATATTTCAATCCAACTTATGGAGCGAATTTAGTGGGAGAGGGCGATTATGGCAAGTGGGATATTCTTTCTTATATGGGCCGGGTGAACTATAGTTTTAATGATCGTTATCTATTAACGTTTGCCGTACGTGTGGATGGATCTTCAAGATTAGCTCCAGGCAATAAGTATAATACATTCCCATCAGCAGCCGTGGCCTGGAATCTTAACAAAGAATCTTTCCTTAAAAATCTCCGTTCTATCTCAAATTTAAAGTTAAGAGCCAGCTATGGAAGGGTTGGAAGTACTGCTATTGACCCTTATCAAACATTGGGAGCCTTATCATCTTTACCGTATAATTTCGGCGATGTCACTACTACGGGTATTTATCTGACCAATGCAGAAAACCCTGTTCTCACCTGGGAATATACTTCCACTATGAACCTGGGTGTGGATTTCGGCATTTTGAATAACCGTATCTCCGGTTCTGTTGAAGTATATAAACAGTCAACCGAATCTTTGTTATTA
This sequence comes from uncultured Bacteroidota bacterium, assembly GCA_946479055.1. Next base: position 6,515 of record CAMLEX010000271.1, read on the forward strand.
GGTAAAAATTTGCCTTCTACATCAGGAATTTCAAATGCGGTAATAGTCAATGTTGGTAAAACGGAAAATAAAGGGATAGAACTCCAGTTAAGCACTATTAATATACAAAGCAGGGGAGGGAACAGTTTTAGTTGGGCAACTGATCTGAACTTTTTTATTAATCGCGGTAAAATAACAGCGCTGGCCGATGGTGTTACAAAAGATGTAGCCAATAGTAGATTTGTAGGCCAACCGATTGGAGTTTTTTATGATTGGAAAAAAGCAGGCATCTGGCAAGCTACAGCTGCTGATACTGCTTTAGCTATAAGTCTTGGACAAACAGTGAACGGCATTAGTTCTGTTATAGGTAATATTAAAAGAGAAGATATTAGCGGCCCCGATGGAAAGCCTGA
>CAMLEX010000272.1 GCA_946479055.1 uncultured Bacteroidota bacterium
TTATGAAAAAATTTTTGCCAATCTGCTCCTGCAAACACCCAGATAATGCGGACTATGATGGTCACCAGGCTGATGAGCAAACCATAGCCCAGCATCTGTGAAAAAGAATAATTGCCCAGGTCTTTAATAATAGATGGCAATTGAAGGCCTATCATTATAAATACAAACCCGTGTAATAAAAATATCAACGTATCCCATACTACTCTTGTTCGTATTCTGGTTTGATAAGTAAAAACCTCGGGAGCCCGCCATGAGATGACCAAGCCCGTACTTACAACAGCCAGCACTCCTGACATGTGGAACTGCTCCGCCGCCAGGTAAGATATAAAAGGCGCCAAAAGGGTAAGACTAGTTTCAACGACAGGATTATTCTCAATTTTTTTATGCGCCAATACAAACAGGTACCCTGTAATAATCCCGATGCCGATACCTGCACCCGCTACCAACAAAAATTGAAGACCTGCCTTCCAGAATACAAAAGTTCCCGTTGTTACCGCCGCTACAGCATACCGGTAAGCTATCAAAGCAGATGCATCATTGACAAGACTCTCCCCTTCCAGTATGGTGATGACTTTTTTATTTAGTCCTAATCCTTTTATAATACCTGATGCTGCTACTGCATCGGGCGGAGAAACAACGGCGCCTAATACAAAAGCCAATGGCCAGCTGAATCCGGGAATAAGATAATGGGCGGTAATCGCTACGGCTACTGTTGTAAAAAAAACCAGTGTTATTGCTAATGCAGATATAGGTCTTATGGATGTTCTGAATTCATGCCAGGAAGTCTTGGAAGCAGCATCATACAAAAGAGGTGGAAGTATCACTACAAAGATGACATCGGGATCCAATGCCAGGTTGGGTAATTGTGGAACAAAACCAATGATCAATCCGGCAGCAACCAATAAAACAGGATATGGAAGTTTTCTTTTATTGACGATCGCTGTCAAAATGATCAGGATAGCCATTATGAAAACAATAATTTTAAAATTTTCCATAGTTCTCAATCTATGTAGAAACCAAATCTTATTGACAACATAACCATAGCGTCAAAAAGTTAGTTAATTTCTCCGGATTTTACGGTTGATTCGTTTTAATTGTTTTGATAATTTGCCCCGGGGTTATTTCTGCGTTATAAAGTATATCTCACCAAGTTGTAATGAAGTTAGCAATTAACTAAAAAAAACTGCGAAACTTCAGGTTTCGCAGATTATAAAAATTAGTAGTCTTTTTTAATAAGTTGTTCTCTTACCATCTTTTGTTGTCAGAGCGGGCCGCCTTTTCTTTCGCTACGGTAACTGACAGAGCTCTGCCTTCAATTTCTTTGTTGTGCAGGCTCTTCATTGCTGCCTGGGCTTCTGCTACAACATCCATTTCTACAAAACCAAAACCACGGCTTTTGCCAGTTTCCCGGTCTGCAATTACTTTAGCTGAGCTTACATTGCCAAATGGAGAAAATAAAGTTCTCAAAGCTTCCTCATTTGTATGGAAGCTTAAGTTAGAAACATACATGTTCATAAATCAATAGTTTTAAAATAAATAAAATAAGATACCTCCCGGTTGTAACGGGACAAGTCGTGACTAAAGCCAGACAGATACAAAGAGTAGAGAAGAAGAAACAATTACTGAAGGGAAGAGTAAAAATTTGAGCGGTCTATTGCTAAGTGTCAGAGAAACTAAAGATCACACGTGAAGATAGGTCAATTAATAACACTTTGGTTATTTATATTTAGAAAGTATGGCTAAGTCTTTTTGACGTGCCAACGAAAATTTCCATTGGATTTAAGCCTTTGTGCTTTGCTTTTTTCCAGGGCGTTCTTTGCATAAAAAAAGATACCCCCAATTAACTCAAAGTTTTTCGTAAAGCAGGGGTTTTGTGATCCATTTGAATTAATACAGCAAATTGATTTGCTTTCTACGCTTTCCACGGCAACCCATCTGAAATAATTCTCGTTATTAGTAAGCAAGAGTGAAAATAAAATTTACCTTTATTTCATCAAGTCGGGTAATCGTATAAAAAAATAATATGCGGTTTTTCCATTTTGAAATACAATTATTATTAGCCGGATTAGTTCTTGCTCCGGAATATCTTTCTTTATACGCACAAAGCTGTCCCCCCAATATTGATTTTGAAACCGGAACTTTTAGTGGCTGGACTTGTTATACCGGGACACCAGAAGCAGTGAATGGTACAAATATTATTTCACTATCTCTTCCCAGTGGCCCGATTCCCGGCCGTCATACCATGTATTCTTCCAATCCGGGAGGTGAGTTGGATGAGTATGGCGGCTTTCCAAAAAATTGTCCCAATGGAAGCGGACATTCTATCCGGTTAGGGAATAATCTTGCAGGTACTCAAGCGGAAGGAATATCTTATGAATTTATTATTCCCGTCAATCAAAATATCTATTCTCTTATTTACCATTATGCAGTAGTATTCGAGGATCCTAATCATGAAATATTCCAGCAACCAAGGTTGGAAATTGAAATTACCAATGTCACTGATAACAGGATCATACATTGTTCTTCCTTCACTTTTATTCCATATGGTTCGTTGTTACCAGGCTTTTTTGTATCACCCTTTTCGTCGGGGGATACACCTGTATGGTGCAAGGATTGGTCGGCCGTTTCCATTAATTTAGATGGGAATGCAGGTAAAAAGATCAGGCTTTTTTTTAAAACCGCCGATTGTACTTTCAGAAGGCATTTTGGCTATGCTTATATAGATGTCAACTCTGAATGCAGCAGTGAGTTCGTGGGTGATGCATATTGTCCTGATGATACAGCCATAAATGTAACTGCACCTTTTGGCTACCAAAATTATACCTGGTATAATTCTACATTTGGCCAGGTGCTTGGGCATGCGCAAACTATTACCTTTAAACCGCCGCCTGTCCCTGGATCTGTTTATGCCGTAGAAGTAGTGCCGTATAATGGTTATGGTTGCCTTGATACTTTATATGCCAGGCTGGCGGATACATTAGTGGTAAATGCAAATGCAGGTTCGGATATACTTTCCTGCAATTATTTGCCGGTCCCGATCGGCGTTATTTCAAAACCGGGTTTGGTTTATAGCTGGAGCCCGGTTCAGGGATTATCCAATCCGAATATAGCTAATCCTTTAGCCGCGCCGGAAACTACAACCACTTACATTCTTACTACCAATCACGATGGCGGCGGATGTGTTTCTACTGATACGGTGTTGGTAAGGGCTTCCATTATAGATAGTTCGTTGCAATTGAGCGGCAGTGCCAGTTTTTGTACAGACAGTGACGATAGCGCCATACTAAGGGTAAGGCCAACCGACAGTATCCAATGGTTTAGAGACGATAGGATAATTTCCGGTGCTAACCGAACGGAATACAGGGTTTCTCAATCGGGCGAATATCATGCTTTGCTTTTCAATAGGGATGGCTGCAACATCAGTACCGCCAAACAAAAAATTATTATTGATGATCCAAGGCCCGGTATTAATTATCCCGTACAATATGCTATTATTGATATACCGTTTGAGTTAGATGCAAGGCAATTTGGCGATAGTGTTTTATGGAGTCCAGGCACATGGTTAAATACACAGACAAGTTATACGCCTCTTTTTACAGGCCCGACGGAACAATTATATACCATACAAATAAGAACAAACAGCGGATGCCTAACGGTAGATACTCAATTGGTAAAAACAGTAAAGAATGCGGAGATCTATGTACCCACAGCATTTACTCCCAACAATGACGGACTGAATGATCTTTTGCGCCCCATCATCAGGGGAATCAAAGAGATTAGATATTTCAGGATCTTCAACAGGTGGGGACAACTATTATTTGAAACGAAAACCAATCAACGCGGTTGGGACGGTACTATCAATGGTACTCCCCAACGTGGACAAGTCGTTGTCTGGATGATAGAAGGATTAGGTGCTGATAATATCATATATCGGCAAAAAGGAACCAGCGTATTGGTGCGATAAGAACATGTATTTAATATGATGCCATTGAAGTATTCCGTGTTGCTAGTTTGGAGCCAGGTTTTGACATCAGGGAAACACAGCATGAGTATCTTCAAAGCCAGACTAAGCGCCATAAATCTTCACAGGATCTCTCCTTTTTTTGTTAACTTAACTACCTAAAAAAACTTGCTATGAAAAAAAATATTTTAATGGGCACAGTTTGCTTGCCTGTTTTCGTTTTTGCGTTCTTTAGCCAAAGCCATGCACAGTCATTACCGGATATCAAAGCACAAATGGTAAAAGACTGGGAACGGGCAAAAATATACACGGTCGACTACCTCAATACGATGCCTGCTGATAAATATTCATTCAGAGCAACGGACAGCATACGAAGCTTTGCACAACAGATGCTGCACATCGCACAAGCCAATCTTTTTCTTATGTCAACTGCTACTGATCAACAACCACCATCGTGGTTGATGTCTAATCCTGAACAAAGAACAACTGCACAACAAAAAGATTCAGTGATGTATTATGTAACCAGCAGTTACGATTTTTGCAACAATGCAGTCAAAAGTTTGGATGTAACTAAATGGGGTGAAAAAAAGAAGATCTTTAAGTTTGAAGAAACAAGATTTGCCTTAATGAATAAAACATTTGAACACCAGGGACACCACCGTGGGCAAACTACTATTTACATACGCCTGCAGGGAATAAAACCGCCTGAAGAACGATTGTTTTAAAACTATCTAAAGTAACTATCCCATTAATAAAGCTCTGGCAATTTCCCGGAGCTTTATTATAATGAACAAACCTTTATCCGGCATTATCTAAAAAAAATCATCAGCAATAACTATCATATGATGACGCTTAGAGCTTCCTTATAAATGCAGGAATTAAAACTCATGCCTGTTTTTTTATTTGTTTATAGAAAGCGCAAACTGTTGTCATAAAACACATTTCACATTTGGGTTGGGGCCTGCAGATTTCTCTGCCATGAAATGACATGGCCATACCTGCATCCCATTCTTTTTGCGGAAGTATATCCATGATTTGTTTTTCAATTTTCTTTGGATCAGTTCCGGAAGCTATACCAAGTCTTGGCGCCACTCTTACTACATGCAGGTCCACAATTATTCCTTCAGCAGGCTTGCCTGCTTCACGCAATATTACATTGGCTGATTTTCTGCCGATACCTTTTAACTCAGTAAGCTCTTCAAGGCTGAGCGGAATGTTTTTATCGTTTTTTATTTTTTGTGCTATCTCAATCAGCCAGCTTGTTTTGTTGGCGAAATTTCTCACATCCGCAATAAAAGGATATAATGTTTCGGGGGTAGCTTTTGAAAGCGCCTTCATATCCGGGAAAGCCTCAAATAGTTTTGGCGCCAGTTTATTGATATGCTTGTCAGAATCCTGTGCGGATAAAATCACCATTACTACCAGTTGATAAACATTTTCATAATCAAGCGGATGTTTTTTGTCTTTGTATTTTTTCAGTAACGGCTTAATGGCTTCAGGCCAGTTGACTTTGGAAGGCATAATTAAAAATTTCTCAGATAAATCTACAATAAAACGACAAAGGAAGAAAGTTCTGTCACAGTGAAGATGATGGGAGACTTCGACAGGTTTAGTGTACTACTCCGGGGGAAAATAATGACCCCATTTTTTTATGGCTGACAATATTTTTTTCAGTTTAGCGTTGGTTATTGCAAGCTTTCGTTTTATTTACGTTAGCAACTAAGTGTTTTTACTAACTGCCAGTTCCTATGAGTCCAAAAACCACCACCCTCTCAATTTTATTGGCCCTTCTGTGTTCAGCTTTTTTCAGTATCAGAACCCAGGGTCAAACCTTCGGCACTGTTGCTTCAGCAGTCTTGCTGACCGACTGCAATCAAAGTGATTTTTTCAATACATCCGGTAGCGGCGCTGATTTAATTGGCCCCTCAGGAAATATATTTGCCAATGGGAATCTGGGAGCTCATACGCAAAACTCAGAAACACTTATTTTAAGAGGCGCTGAAGTCCGAACGTCTAAAAGCCCCGGCGTTGCCAATGTTTGCAGTGTACGCCTGTTTTACCGAATCTATCTTCAAAGTGCTGTACCCGGTGCTTTCAACAGTATGGATCTTCCTCTTTTGAATGAATGTGATGTACCCAATAGTCAATTCCCTTCCGGAGGTCCGTGTCAGGCGGGTTATCAAAAATGGAATCGTGTGATCCCCGATGGGGTGACTACTCCTTATGCTCCTGTAAACCTTACTTCGTTTGCTCCCGGAAATTATGTATTGGAAGTATATTATGATGTTGCAGGTTCTTCTACCACTACTACACAATGCGATGAAACGATTTTTTTAAATAATAGCGGAAATAATTACAAGGCTTTCTTTTCTATCCAGGCGCCTGTTTTAGCCAGCAACAATCCAACTACCTGTAACGGAACAGAAGGCTCTATAACAATAAGTGGTTTAGTGGCTGGGGCAACTTATACAATCAACTATACCGACGATGGCGCTTCGGTGGGTCCAGTTAATATTGTGGCAAACGGATCAGGCCAGGTTATAGTTAGCGGATTAAATGCAGGTGTTTATTCCAATTTTGAATTACTGATAAATGGTTGCTCAACCAGTCTCAATACAGGAATAATTTTATCCAATCCTTTATTTACACCCAGTTTTACCAAAATTGCTCCTTTCTGCGCCGGATCAATACAACCGATATTGCCTTTCATGTCAAACAATGGTATCAGCGGTGTATGGAATCCTGCTGTAATTGATAATCAAAATTCGGGGTCCTATACGTTTACACCGGGGGCCGGTCAGTGTGGATTACCTACTACCCTAAATGTTACGGTAATACAGAAGGTAACACCGGCATTTATTTTTGGTACAGCACTAACTATTTGCGCCGGTGGTACAGTACCAACACTGCCAACTACATCGTCGAATAGTATTACCGG
>CAMLEX010000273.1 GCA_946479055.1 uncultured Bacteroidota bacterium
TTCCCAAATTGGATTAGCACCCGCATCTACCCAAAAAATTATTACCAGTGTGACAGCTTTTGAATTGTTGGGGAAAGATTATAGATATAAAACAGAATTTGGAATATCAGAAAATATGGGCAATTCAAACCTCTGTATTATACCATCCGGCGACCCTACATTGGGAAGCTGGCGATGGGAATCGACAAAAGAAAAAAATGTTTTAGCCAGAGTTGTTAAAGCTCTAAAGTTGACGAAATTAAATAATCCTGAAACTGTATATATAGAGGCAAAAGGATGGAATGCTGAACAAATTCCTGATGGCTGGATATGGCAGGATATAGGAAATTATTACGGCGCTGGTGCACAAGTCTTTAATTGGAGAGAGAATCAATATGATATTGTGTTAAAATCGGGAGATAAGATTGGCGATGTAGTTACGGTTGTAGAAACGAAACCTGTTTTATATTCCTTACGCGTAGTGTCAGAGGCAAGTTCTGCTTCAAAAGGCTCTGGCGACAATGCCTATATATATTTGCCGGCATACCGGACTAATGCGACTATCAGGGGAACTATTCCGGTAAACGAAAACCAGTTTGAAATTTCCGGTGCAATGACAAATCCGGCAAATCAATTTATTGAAACTCTTAAAGACTCTTTAAAGGTTAAATCCAATCAAAAAAGTTATTTATCCTCAATCTATATTTATGAACCATTAAAAAATAAGCCCAAAATATTTCATACAGAATTTTCCCCTTCCCTCGATTCCATCATCTACTGGTTCAATAAAAAAAGTATCAACCTCTATGGCGAGGCATTGATAAAAACAATGGCTTATAATAAGAGAGGATTTGCATCAACAGACAGCGGGGTTGCTATTGTTAAAGATTTCTGGAAACAAAAAGGTATTGACGAAGATGAACTGAATATCTATGATGGTTGCGGTTTATCTCCGCTCAACCGTGTTACCACTCATGCCCAGGTAGAAATTTTAAAGTACGCACAGAGTAAAAGTTGGTATCCTTACTTTTATAATGCATTGCCTGAATTCAATGGCATGAAAATGAAAAGCGGCACGATCAGCGATGTAAAAGGTTTTTGTGGATATCCTAAAGCAAAAGACGGCAAAGAATATATTTTCTCTTTCCTGGTCAATAACTACAATGGCTCAGCTTCCGTGCTGGTAAATAAAATGTATAAAGTACTTGATGTAATAAAGTAAGGCTTAAGAAATGTTATGCCAAACAACCATAAACAACAAACTATAAACCACAAACAAACTCATGAACGAACAAAATTTTAAAAAACACAGTCGTTACATTCCGCTATGGCATTTTATTATACCGCTAATAATACTTTCTTTATTAACAGGCAGTATTATAAATCTTGTTCATGCAGAAGCTTCTAATGTTTATTCAGCTGCCTTGTTAGCGGTAATTGCGGTATTATTGATTGGTTTTTATTGGTACACTCGCTGGTTTGCACTCCGGGCACAGGACAGGGCGATCCGTGCGGAAGAAAATTTCCGTCATTTTATACTAACTGGTAAGCCGCTTGATAGTCGTTTGCGTATGGGACAAATCATTGCACTTCGTTTTGCAAGCGATGAAGAAATGCCTGCCTTGGCAAAACGTGCACTGGAAGAAAAATTATCGCAAAAAGAAATTAAACAGGCAATTAAAACCTGGAGACCTGACTATAACAGGGTATGATCAAAAACCAAACCGGCGAAAGAATGACATATCCATATCCAGCAACCAGGGTGCTGCCAGTGCGGAAATCCAGACAAGAAAAATAAATATTTTTCCGGCAATTGAAAGATCCTGTATTAAGTGGCGGTGTAGCAAACCTTGTATAGTTGTCATCACTTTTTCTTCCCGGTTGCTGTATTCATAAGGAGGAGCTTTGGGAATATCTTTGAAGGAGGGATGTTCTTCTATTAAAATATTACGCATTTTCCAGTAATCTTCATCCGGCATTTCTTCATAAGATGTATCAGCATTGATTCCTTCCTGTTCAATTCTCTTTTCTGCATGATCCATTTTTTTGTCAGACCGTAACCGTAAAAGCATCATTACAGGGAAAATAAGAAGTATATAAAAGTTCAATTTCCAGGCAACCCAGCACATCAATGCAGCAGAAATTAAAATAAATAGTTTGCTGATGATGCTTTCTTCATCTAAGAAAACCCGGTTCAGCAATTGGCCGCCATCTAAAGGATAAATGGGCAGCAGGTTAATAAGGTTCAGTATAATAAATAACAACGCAATTTGTGATAATGAAATATCAAAAGGATAATAACCGGTACTATGATTTTTATCTATAAAATAAAATATAATTCCCAGGATGATGCCCGGTAATGGACCCGCTAATAAAATAACCGAAGATTGTATTTGTGATACTTCTCTTTTTGTTCCCGATACATAAGCACCCAATAAAGGAATAAAGAAAATGCCTAGTTCGCTGTACCGGTAATATTTCATGGCAAGGAAATGTCCCAATTCATGAATGACAACGATAGCCGTTATCAGCAACAGCATTTTATAACTTGGGAAAATATAGTAACCTAAAATTAGATATAGGGCAAGACTGGTAATCGAACGCAACCATATATTAGTGGGCTGATCCTGCTTTTTGTATTTGGGAGGATAGGCAACTACTGTTTCCGGTGAAACAGCTTGTTCTTCATTTGATTGGTAAGAAGGTGACGGAACGTTTTCCATTTATTAAAATTAGCTAAAATAGGGCTGTAGTTTCTTTAGTAATTGCTCAGGCATTACGGTTCTTTTCATGGTTTTTGACTCCATAAAATACAAAATAATTTTCCCCGTTGCTAATAATTCGTTTTTTTCATTGAACACTTCGTGATGAAACTCTATTTTATGATGAACCGGCAGTTCTTTCAGGATCACTTTTATGGTCAGCAAATCATCATATAAAGCCGGACGCAGGTAACGGCATTGCACTTCGATCACCGGCATAATGATTCCCATTTTTTCCATATCTGCATAGGTAAAACCTAATTGCCGGATCGATTCAGCACGGGCTGTTTCAAAATAAGGAAAATAGTTGCTATGATACACTACACCCATCTGGTCGGTTTCGGCATAGCGGACTCGTAGTTGGGTTTCAGTAGTGAACATTTTACGATTTTAAAACTTGAAAATTGAGCATTGAAAATGGAATATTGAACATTTTTTCGGATTGACTTTCATTGATCAATGCTCAACGCAGGAAATGAGATAAGTGTCTTATTTCCCGATCAATTTATCCATGCTGATCTTGCCCGGACCAGTAAACAATAAGGCAAGATAACCAAACAGGTATAAGGTTGCCATTTCTCCCTGCCCGAAAAAATCTCCTTTATGTGCAATAAAGAGAGCTACCGCCATGACGATGATCAGGGGGATACAGGCCAGGCGAGTAAACATTCCCAGCAAGATAAACACCCCGCAAAAAAATTCTGCAAAGATGACTAAAGCCATTGAGGTTGGGTGGCCGATATGAAAAGGATCTGCAAAACTGGACGACTTGGAGGCAAAGTTGATCAGTTTGCTATAGCCATGGGGAATAATTAAACCACCCAATGCCAGGCGAAGTAAAAGAGTTGCGAATGCGATACCATTATCCGAATAGTTAATGCTAAAGAGTTTTCTCATTTGGTGTTGAATTTTGAAGGTGCAATAATACAGAAAGAATTTTTAATTGTTTTGAAGGAGCCTGCAAAGTGTAAAATGTTAAACAAGATGTAATAAAAGACTTATCCACACCTGTTTGGAATGATGTTTGGCATTGCTTGAAATAATTTGAATATTCGCAACGTTTATCCAACATCGGTTAAAGGACATACGGCATGAAGCAATCATTTTTTCTCGCAATAGCTACTGTTCTCTCCATTTCTGCGTTCAGTCAGCAAACTATTTATTATTCCGACCCGTTTACAAAATTTAAAGAAGCCAAAGAGTATTTTCAAAAAGAACAATACAGCCTTGCCTACCCTTTATTAAAAGAATTGAAACAATCGGTAAGGGAAACAGATAGAGCCAATAATTCTGTAACAGTACAGGAGATCACTTATTATACAACAGCCTGTGCCCTTAAGCAAGGTGAAGAAAGTGCGGAAGAGCAGGCTATTGATTATATAGACCTGGAAAAAAATACGGCAAGAGTTCAGATGATGAACTTTCAGTTGGCCGAGTATTATTTCCGCCAGAAGAATTTTAACAAAGCAGTTGCACATTATGAACAAGCCAATATCGCAAACCTGAGCAATAAGGATATTGCTGCGATGAAGTTTCACCAGGGCTATTCCTATTTTACCATGCAACAGTTTGCAAAGGCCAAACCTTTGTTCAATACAATCCGTTCAATGAGGGATGATCCAAATTACCTGGATGCAAACTATTATTACGGATTTCTTGCTTTCCGGGACAAACAGTATAATGAAGCATTGCAAAGTTTTAAGATAGTAGAAAATGAAAAGGATTATGCAACAGTAGTTCCTTATTATATAGCACAGATCTATTACATACAAGGGAAAAAAGAAGAAGCTCTTAAATATGCTGAAAATAAGATCAAAACAGGCAAATCACAATATTATGATCTTGAGCTGAAACAAATGATCGGTCATGCTTATTTTGAAAGAAAAGAATATGATAAAGGATTGCCTTACCTGGAAGATTATGTAAAAAGCTCCCCCAAAGTTCGGCGTGAAGACCTGTATGAACTTTCTTATGCATACTATATGGGCAACCAGTTGCCAAAAGCAATTGAAGGTTTTAAACAGTTAAGTGGTAAAGAAGATTCATTAAGCCAGAGTGCTATGTACCTGCTGGGCGATGCTTACCTGAAAACAGGACAAAAGAGTAATGCAAGAAATGCATTTCTTTTTTGTGCTTCCAACAGTAGTGACCGTAAGCAGCAGGAAGTTTCTAAATTTCAATATGCACGTCTTTCCTATGAGTTGGGTTACCAGGATGAAGCATTGAATAGTTTAAAAGCATTTTTGAATGATTACCCCAACTCTGCTTACGATGCGGAAGCAAAAGACTTGTTGGTAGCAGTATTGACTAATACCAATAACTATCGTGAAGCATTGTCATTATTAGATGGAATGAGCAATCCCACTCCCAATGCGAAAAGATTATATCCAAGAATTTTGTATGGGCGGGCAACAGAATTTGTAAATGATGGAAGATTAGCCGAGGCTGATGCATTGCTGGATAAAGCCCTGAAAGATCCGAACAACGGTTCTGTACTACCATTAGTAAATTTTTGGAAAGGAGAGATAGCTTACCGCAATAACAGGTTGGATGATGCTATAAAATATTACAACGCCTATCTAAGTGGTGGATCACCAACCAGTGGTGAAGCAAATGTTTCCAATGTGCGTTATAATTTGGGTTATTGTTATTTGAGAAAAGAAAATTACCCGGCTGCATTGGGATTTTTTGAGCCGCTGGCAAAAAATCCTGCATTGAATTCTGATGAACTTACACAGGATGCGTATCTACGTACGGCCGATTGCTATTATATGGAACGCAATTACAGCAAGGCGAAAGCCATGTATGAAAATGTGATAAAATTTTCATGGCCGGCAGAAGATTATGCTACTTTCCAGAATTCAATGATAGCAGGTATTAAAAGTTCTAAGGATAAGATCAGTTTACTGAATACGATGAACAGGAAGTTTCCTTCTTCTGATTTGATAACAGATGCCAACCTGGAAATAGCCAATACTTATATGGCAGATGAAAAATTCAGTGAGGCGATCCCATATTTGAATAATGTGATAAAGGAAAGTGGTAATGCCAGCTATAAACCACAGGCTTATCTTAAATTAGGTACGGCCTATTACAACCTCAACAATAATGCTGAAGCATTAAAACATTACCAGGAACTTGTAGCGCAGTACCCTAATTCGCAGGAGGCGGGCGATGCACTGGATAATGTAAAAGTGATCTATATTGAAATTGGGAAAACTGATGACTATGCTGCTTTCATGCGTAAAGCAGGAAAGCCTATCAGCGTAGATACCGAAGATTCGCTTACCTATGCCGCTGCGGAAAATCAATTGACAAATGGAAATACGACTGCGGCACTGAACTCTTTTAATAGTTACCTGCAAAAATTTCCTGATGGTGTATATGCAATGGACGCTAATTTTTATCGTAGTGAAATTTATAGTAGTAAAAAAGATTGGAATAATGCTTTAACGGGTTATGAAACAGTAGCTGCCAATGCGCCTAATAACTTTGCTGAAAAAGCTATATTAGCAGCGGCACGTATTAATTTCTTTGAATTAAAAAATTATGCAAAAGCAGAAACCTATTATATCCAGTTGGGCCGTGAGGCTTCCAACCAGGAAAATCAACTGGAAGCAATGCGTGGTTTATTACGCAGCCAGTATCAATTGAAGAAATGGACAGAGGCTGCTGCCAATGCTAAAGATCTTGCTACGGCAAAAGGAAGCAGTAACGATGATAAAGCTCTGGCAAATATGGCCATCGGAAAATCATTTGCAATAAACAGGCAATACGACCAGGCTATCGCTAATTTTAAAACAGTAGTTCAATTGAATAAAGCCGCATTGGCTGCTGAAGCAAGGTATGAGATAGCAGATAGCTGGTTTGAATTAAATAAACTGGCTGATGCTGAGAAAGCGGCTTTTGAAGTGATCAATAAATCCGGATCGTATGATTATTGGGTTACCAAAGCGTATATCCTGTTGGGTGATGTATATTTTAAACAAAAAGATTACTTCAATGCTAAAGCTACTTTCCAGAGTGTAGTTGATAATACAATAGAGCCAACACTAAAAAGTGAAGCACAAACTAAACTGACACAGGTAACGGAAGAGGAAAGTAAAAGTAGTAAGGTGGGGAATTAAAGAATATGGAAATGTG
>CAMLEX010000274.1 GCA_946479055.1 uncultured Bacteroidota bacterium
CATTATTGCTGCCTCCTTATTAAAACGCCAGGGCATACATAATCTTCGGAATATTGTAGGTGGATGGGGTAAGATCAAAGAACAGGAAAAAGTAGAGATCATAAAAGATGCGAGTCTATTGAATTGAAGAAGAAAAGTTGACAATTTAAGTTGACCGGTATTGGCTTGTAGCTTTCTTAAACTTATGGAACTTGTAAACTTCCCTGAAAATTTTATTCAATTATCGCTCCGTATTCTTTTTTCCATTCATGACGCCACCTTCTGTGACTCCATAAATAATTAGATGGATTTTTCCGGATTGTATCTTCCAATGCATTTTTATAGATAATAGTTAGCTGCTCTGGTGTGTGGGAACTACCATTTTCAGTAATGGGTACGATATGAAATTTATAATACCCACGCTTTACTTTTTCAAATCCTACAAATACTACGGCTGTATTATTTTTAACGGCACCTTTACCTGGCCCGGTTACAAAAGGAGCCGGCTTTCCAAAAAAATTCAACCAATATGCATTAGACGGACTCCCTGGATTTTGATCCGCAGCCAGGGCAAGTATATACTGGTTTGAAAATACAGTATGCATTTTATTTTTAAAATCCTTTACAGAAATCATAATCGTACCATACCTCGATCTGAATTTATATGATATTTTATCAAAAATCTTATTATTCATTGGCATATATATTCCTACAAAAGGAATCTGCACATATGTAGCATACACAAGGTTGGCAAATTCCCAGTTAAACTGGTGCCCCGCCATTATATGAATATTCAGGCCTTTTGCAATCAACTCATTAATATAGTCTACTTCGCATTTGCTTCTTTTCTCCAATTCCTTCCTGCTTATAGAGATCATTTTTATCGTCTCAACGAATGTATCCGTAAAATTCAGGTAAAACTGTTTGGCAATTTTTTTTCTTTCTTCTTCTGTTTTTTCAGGAAAAGCAATTTTTAGATTATTAGCAACAAGCTCTCTGCGATAACCAGTAACATAATATAAAATAAAAAACGCCAGGTCTGAAATCAGAAACAGCACTCTTAATGGAAGTAAAGAAAGAACATATAGAAATCCGTAAACGATATAATAAAGAACCACGATTTTTTTGATTTAATGGAGAACCGCGATTTACCCGGATTCAAAAAGATTTTTAGGAAAGCAAAAGTAGGATGATCTTAATTTTAATGGTCAGATGATTTTCAAAGAATAAAAGTACTTGACCTCATTTTGTTTGATCAATATCTCTCAAATCCTTTTCAATCTAACAAATCGTGGTTCTATTAAAGAACAATATTCTGAACTAATTCGCTCTTACTTGGATAATCGGTATTATAATGAAGCCCCCGGCTTTCTTTACGGAAGCTGGCTCCTTTGACGATCAAATAACCAACAGTGATCAGATTTCGTAGCTCTAATAATTGCGGGGAAAGGGATGAACTCTCATATAACTTTTCCGTTTCTTCCCACAACAGGTCGAGACGTCGCATAGCCCTTTGCAAACGAATATCATTTCTCACAATGCCCACATAATCACTCATTACCTGTTGCAGTTCTTTTAAGCTCTGAGTAATAAGGATCATTTCTTTTGGTTCACTTGTTCCGGTAGCATTCCAGTCAGGTACGGCCCCCTCTAAATCTCTGCCAGAGGGGGAAACTTGAGGAGATGTGTCTACTTTTTCTATTACATCTAAATAACAACGATGCGCAAATACCATTGCTTCCAGCAGTGAATTGCTGGCAAGCCGGTTAGCTCCGTGCAAGCCAGTGCTGGAACATTCGCCACATACATACAAATTCTTAATAGACGTTCTTCCCCATTCATCTGTTTTAATACCGCCACAACTATAATGCGCAGCCGGCGCAACAGGGATCAGGTTCTGCGTGATATCAATACCAATGCTGAGACATTTTTGATAAATATTGGGAAAATGCTCCGTGAATTTTTCTTTACTGAAATGTCTGCAATCAAGCCACACATGCTCTGTACCGGTGCGTTTCATTTCGCTATCAATTGCTCTTGCTACAATATCTCTTGGCGCCAGATCTTTTCTTTCGTCATAACGTTCCATAAAAGCTTCACCGTCTTTATTGCGAAGAATGCCACCATCACCACGAACTGCTTCAGTAATTAAAAAAGCCTGGCCCCGAAGTCCGGGTTCATACAAAGCGGTTGGATGAAACTGGATAAACTCCATATTCTCAATTCGTCCTTTTGCCCGGTATACCATCGCAACACCATCGCCTGTAGCAATAGAAGGATTAGTAGTTGTACGATATACCTGGCCATTCCCACCTGTCGCTAACAAAGTGAATTTCGTTATTATCTTTTCAATGCGATTAGTTTCAAAATTCAACACATATACACCATAGCATTCAATATCAGGAGCCGATTTTGTAACAAGATAGCCCAGGTGATGCTGTGTTATTATATCCACCACGAAACAATGCTTGATGATCTCAATATTTTTCTGCCGGGAAACTGCTTCCAGCAAAGCTCTTTCCATTTCCCAACCGGTAATATCTTTGTGATGAATAATACGAAACTCTGAATGACCTCCTTCTTTACCCAGTTTATAATCACCATCCTTTTCTTTATCAAACCTGGCGCCCCATTCAATTAATTCTCTTACTCTATCGGGTCCTTCTTTTACTACTATTTCCACTACTTCTTCATTGCACAATCCATCACCCGCGATCAGCGTATCCTCAATATGCTTTTCAAAACTGTCCTTTTCAAGATCATTGACAACAGCCACACCGCCTTGTGCATACTTGGTATTTGTTTCATCGGCAGCAGACTTCGTCATTACCAATACTTTTTTTTCCGGAAAGTGTTGTGCAACTTTCAAAGCATAGGTGAGCCCGGCAATACCTGTACCTATTACAAGAAAATCAGTTTGTTTCATTTTACTTATTTGTATGACAGCAACTGTTCTATTATCAATCCCGTGCGTACACAATCACATTTACATTGCATTAATTCTACTTACTTATAAATAATCGTCTTCCTTTTTTGCGGCATCGGACTATTGCAGAGAACCTCTTTTAAATCCCGCAAATTTATTCTTTATCCGTTGAAGTTTTACAATTAATAAGGTTTAGCTGCTACTTAACCTGGGTTGCTGAATATGTTAGTGGTTTTCCCATTCCAGTAGCAGAAAGATTTAATCTTATTTCCTTCTCTTACCAAATAAAACAAACTCCATCAGATATACATAGCATACAGGTTGTTTTACTATTCGATTAAATGAATATACTACCACAAAATGGTATTGTTTCTGGCTTCGCCATACATTACCTTAGCTCTCTGTTATAAAACACAAGCCCATCTTTCATCACTAAGATACAGTTCGTTTTTTACTACTGGTAGTACATTGTTACTGGTTCTTATTAGCAAAGCCTTTTAAACAATTTTTTTAATTAAACCCCGGCTTAAAGCCCGGATAAAATCTTTATGCCCCACCCGAAAAAAAACAATTGAAAAATGACCTGATTCTCAAACAAACCGAATTATTAAAAAAAATCACCAGAGTACAGGTGCTGCCCGCCTGCACCATTGATAACTGATTACAATTTTTTGGTCTGTGCTCTTATTCTTTTCTTCATAAAGGCTGAAACATTCTGTTACCGGAGAGTTCAGTTATTAAACCTTATCAATTATGTTTATTGCTATGCAAGGCAATTGGACAGTTGCCGTAAAATCAAAGTCCGCAGCTTTTCCCCAACGCTTTATAATCGCAGGCGCCGTTACAGGCAACGGCACTTATAACGGAGTGATAACTACTCCTGCCGTAAATGTTATTGGCGATCAATGGACCATTGCTATTCAAAATGATGATGGCAGCGGGTTCCAGCTATCAGATACGCGTATTAAATTTCCGGTTAAAACCGGCAACACGGTAAAATTTGATATTGAATCAAATGATGCCGGTGCGGATACAGATTTCAACGATATTATTCTTACCTGTACTTCTGTATTCAGCGAAAGTGATTTTTTAATTTATGGAAATGTAACCCGCTATTCAGGTTGTATCATCAATCCATGTATCAGGCGATGGGTAGTTATTGATACCTATACAGGGCTATTGGAAGCATTGAAATATCCAAAGCTAAAAGAGGTAATTGAAAAATTATACCCGGAACGTATTCCTCCTATTCCGATTCCTGATCCGCCGCCCGATTTTAAACCGCTGATGATAAGTCTGCAGGGAGAAGCTCAGTTGCCCCCCAAACTTGCAAACGTCTTTCGCAGCGTACCTGTTACCGATCTTCGGGAAAAGCCTGCTGCAAAAGGCACAAAGGCGGTAGCGAACGATGCCGCTTCAAATCTTGTTTTTTCAAGAACGGCAATAGTTGCCGGCGCTGCAACTTCTATCTCCAATCGTTTCGTATATGATAAAGTGACATTGGGGTCAATCAAAGACTCATTAAAATTTGTGTGCACCACAGAGCCGGCAGTAAATATTACTTTAAACTTTGAAGAGTATGATCGCACAGCGGCAGAGTTAGCAGGCGGGCCTTATAGCGGAGCAGGTAACCGCACTTCTTTAGGCAGCGCTATTACCGATATGTTTGGAAATTATATTTATCGTTTCCGTCAAAGCCTTTCCGAACTGGGTGATGAAGTAACCGAAGATATTGCAGCCGGTGAAACACAGGCCATACAAATTTTACCGGATGTGATCGTTAAGATCAACCAGTTGGCGCCTTTCTTCACTACCTTGTTTGAAAGTGCTCCTTATTTTAATATTCCTTCTTTAAAGCGGATAGACTTATGCTTGCCCAGCAGTAAACTGCCTTCGTCCTCCATTTGTTTCAATGGAAATTTAATCGGAAGTCTGGGTAATGTTTTTGTGGGAGGAAATCAAAACACTACGGCAAGTACACTACCTGCCAACTTAGACAGAAACGGGTACAATAATCATCTTCGTTCGGATGGAAAAGTTAGTGTGCATAATACACAAGCATTATTTAATGTTGACTGTGCTTGCTGGGCGGGTACTATTGATATGTTTGGTTGTATGTTTAACATCAACAGGAAAAAGACCGACCCGATCGTTCGCAACTACACGATTAGGTACAGAAGAGCCGGCACTTCCAACTGGGAATTTGTAAAGGAAACATATCTGCATCCTAAATTCTCAAAAAGAAATTTGCCTAATTATAACGGCGACCAGGTAGGTCCATTCTTAATGGGCTTACATATTAATGGCAATGCCAATCCTAAAATAACGGTGCCGGCTTATATCAATATACAGGCTGAAGTAAATGTAGATATTATTGATTGGGAAGCCAGCCATCTTGACCGGTATATGCAACTCAACAGCAATATTTATGATTGGGATAATGCCAGTAATTCTCATTTGCCGGGCAAGATCTATTTCCGGGTGGATGGTTGGGATAGCAATGGCAAACTGGTTCCCGGCGCTACAGACCTGATTGGTTTATACATCAGTAATAAATCACTTGATTTTGGATTAGGTGCTGTTGATTTTATTAATCCAATTGAAAAAGTACCCTGTGGTTTGTATAAAATGGCGGCGTCGGAATTAAACACTCCTTTGCGTATTCCATTTAAAGCAAATGATCCCTATGGATTTGTGGATCATTATAAGCTAACCTTCGGCAAATGTCCATCGGCTATCCAATTAGACATTATTACTCCCGCATTATCAGAAGATCCAAATGTATCAGGAGTATTGGTGAATGGCATTAAAGCTAACAACACCGATAGTAATAATTGCCCCGGCTATATGGGTACGATTGCCGATTTTGCAACAACCGGTTATGTGGATGTAGAAATGCAACCCGTCAGTACCGAAGGCGGCTGGCTGAAACCAACAGAAGAGTTTGGTGTATTCAGCGTTTACCTGGAAGCATCAAGAAGATCTACGAATGGTTATAATAGCGGTATTGAAGGTCTTTATCAAACTTCAAAAGCATTTTATATTATTAAAAAATAATAGCCGGTGCTTTTTATTTTATCAATTCTCGCCACCTGGCGACTGACGCATTTAATTTCTAAGGAAGATGGTCCCTGGGATATGATTTATCGTATTCGTAGAGCAGCTGGAGCAGGTTTCTTCGGAAGCCTGCTCGACTGCTTTTATTGCCTGAGCATCTGGATAGGATTGCCGTTTGGAATTTGGCTAGGAAATAGCCTTTGGGAAAAAATTTTGTATTGGCTGGCATTATCTGGTGCGGCTTGTTTAGCGGAACAGTTTACCACATCACCAGTAAAAACTCATCTGGATAAACCTGAATATAAAGAAGATTAAACTATAAACTATGTGCAACTGTGGTAACAAAAGAGATACAATTACTCAATCTCAATCAGTAAGCGGCCAGACAGTAGTTGAAACAAGTACTGTAATAATATGGCCCGACGTTAATTTTGAATACACCGGTAATAGCGGCTTATCCGTTACCGGCGCCGTTACAGGTAAAAAATATCGTTTTAATCATCCCGGAGATATTCAGTTGATTGATTACCGAGATGCATCGGGAATGATGGCAATACCTGTACTTAAAAAAACAAAGGAAAAAGAATGAACGGTTTACAGCATCAACTATCCCGCAAGATATAACGGGTGGCGGCTTCTGTAATAAAAAGTTGTGCCAAACCATAGGTCACCATAACAACAATGCCTGCCATCTCAAATGATTGATAAAATTTATTGATCGCCAACACCGAATCAGAGATCACAAATAATAAAGCACCGACCATCATCCACCGCCCGGCGTTTTTGTACTTGATAAACGACATATGCATAGCCAGCATGAGCATAAAACTAATTACTATCGCATAAATCCGCACCGGCAATTTCATATCACCAAGATGAGGCGAAAGCAAACTTATTAAGATTATATAATA
>CAMLEX010000275.1 GCA_946479055.1 uncultured Bacteroidota bacterium
CCGGTTCTTTCTTGAATCCATTCATCGCTTGTATCCATGTATTTTAGAAGGTCCTTATTGGTTATTACAGTTTCCGGAACATACATACCAACACCGGCGATCTTTGTTTTTGACATAACAAGCAATTTCGGGCAATTTAGCAAATACGGGCAAATTGCACCTATTCAATCCCAACTGGCTGGCTTTTAGTATTTATAGCACGATATTTTCTAATGTAGTATTGATTTCTTCCTTCTTACCAAGCAGTCAATTGAAAATGGAACAACAAGCTGAAAAAAGAAATGTATGGAAACGTGCCGGAAGAGTCGTGCTTAAAACCCTATTGTGGATTTTTTTCCTCATAGTGGTCGTTTTTTTGTTGATACTCACACCACCAGTTCAGAATTTTCTCCGGAAGAAAGTAGTGGCTTACCTGGAAAAGAAATTAGATACAAAGATTGAAGTGGGCAGGATCTATATTGGCTTGCCTAAGAATATTGTTCTCGATAATATTTATATAGAAGACAGGCAGAAGGATACTTTATTTTCAGGCGGGAAGATAAAAGCGAATATCGGCATCTGGCAATTGATCACAAAGAATGAAGTTAATATTAACAGCATTGCTTTGGAAAATATTACTGCCAAGATCAAACGCCAGCTTCCGGATACAAGCTTTAATTTTCAATTCATTGTTGACGCATTTGCACCTGCACCAGATACTACAACGACAAACCCATCCGATACTTCTTCTTCCGCTATTACAATACGTTCGGTTGAACTAAATAAGATCAGAATTATTTATAAAGATGTGATCACCGGCAGCGATATGGAAGCCTGGCTCGATCACCTGGATACAAGGATCGAAAAATTTGATCCACAGCATTTTCATTTTGATGTGCCTGAAACAAATATTAATGGGCTTACGGCAAAAGTTTATCAATCGAAGCCGTTGGCAAAGTCTGAGCCTGAAGCAAAGGATAAAGAAGAAGCAAAACAGCCTAACCCGCTTGAACTTGCCTTTAAAAAAATAGACCTGAAAAAGATCAAAGTGGACTATCGTAATGACGTTTCTGCAACGTACTCCAATTTTGATATCGGTTTATTAAACGTAAGATCCAATAATATTGATCTTGATAATCGTATTATCGACTTGGAGGATATCTCATTGGAGAATTCGAAAGCTGCCATTCATCTTGGAAAAAAAGAACAAGCGAAAGTTGTAGTAAAAGAAGCGGAACAGGAAGTCGAAAGCCAGGTAGAAGCTGGTTGGAGAATATCTGTCGCATCTCTTGACCTGGATAATAATACATTCCGGTTTGATAATGATAACAACCCCAGGATAAGGCATGGAATGGATTATGGTCATTTAAATGCAGAGGCTCTGACATTACAGGCGAAGGACGTTTTACTGGATACTGATTCAATTGGCGGTACTATCACAAAAGCAAATTTTAAAGAACAAAGTGGCTTTGTATTAAATGAATTAAGAACAGATTTTTTATATACAAATAACGAAACTTACCTCAATAACTTATACCTGAAAACCCCGGGAACAGAATTAAAGCGAAGCGCTGCTATTCGTTATGCATCCATCGAAGCCTTGCAAAATGATATCGGGAATATGCAGCTTGATCTTGATATTGAAGAAAGCAGGATATTAGTAAAAGATGTATTAGTTTTTGCACCTATGCTCCGGCAGCAGCCTGCGTTTGCTCATCCTGATGCGGTGTGGTATATAAATAGTCGTATTACGGGTCGTGTTGCAGATCTTGATATTGCTGCTTTACAAATACAGGGATTGCAGGATACAAAAATTGATGTCGCCGGAAAGATATCCGGGTTGCCGTCTATGAAGAATATGAATGCTGATCTTGTTGTCAGGAACATCAGCAGTTCAAGAGGCGATATTAATTTGTTTATTCCCAAAAATGTTTTGCCTCCCAATATTATACTTCCCGCAAGATTGAGAGCCAATGGGAAAATAAAAGGTAATACCAGCCAGATGAATACTGACCTTGCTTTGAATACAGATCTCGGTAATGCAATAATAAAAGGAAGCTTCAGCCAGATGGATGATCCCGACCGCATGGGCTATAATGCAAAAATAGAAACACAATCATTGGATATAGGAACGATCCTTCAGAATAAAGAAATGTTGGGACCCATATCGGCTACCATTACCGCAAAAGGAACGGGATTTGATCCCAAAAATGCGGATGCAGTATTTGATGGAATCATTCATTCGGCAGTAATAAACGGGTATCAATACCGCGATGTAAAAGTGAATGGAAATATCGCGAAGCAAAAAGCAAATCTCGATGCATCCATTGCAGATCCAAATATTCATTTTGCAGTTAATGCAAATGCTGATCTTTCACAAGAATACCCTGCAGTACAATTGAACGGGATGATCGACAGTATCAAACTACAGCCTCTTCATTTTACAAAAGATAACATGATTTACAGGGGAAAGATCAATGCGAATTTCCCTGTAACCGACCCCAATAATTTGCAGGGAGAGTTATTTTTAACGCAATCCTTATTTGTACATAATGAGCAAAGAGTGCAGTTAGATACTGTGCAATTGCTTGCCGGCGGTAGCGATAGCAAGCAATACCTGCAACTGAATAGTGATGTAATGACAGCAAAACTGGAAGGCAGGTACAAACTGATGGAACTGGGTAATATTTTCCAGCAAGCTGTCCAGCCTTATTTTGCAATAGCACCAGGTGGTCCTGTTACTATCACTGCACCTTATGATTTTACGTTGAACGCTTATATTTTAGATAACCCTGCTTTAAAAGTATTTGTTCCCGGCCTTGAAAAAATCGACTCCGTCTCCCTGCAAAGTCATTTTTCTGATCAGAATGGATGGACGGCTTTGTTAAAAGCACCGGCTATAGATATAAAGCCTAACAAAATACGAAACCTGGAACTGCGTGCAGGAACGCATCAAAATGCAATAGATATTACAACGACAGTTAAACAATTTACCAGCGGAACGAATATAGAACTACATAACACAACATTGGTTGCTACAATTGCCAACAACAATATTGATTTTACGCTGAACAATAAAGACTTCAGTTTAAAAGACAAATACAATATAAAAGGAATATTTCAGCAACCGCGGAATGGCGATTATCAATTTTCTATAAAGCCTGATAGTTTGGTATTGAATTATGATAGGTGGACCGTCTCCAATAATAACCGGATAGTAATAGCTAAGCAAGGAATCAATGCCAGCAATTTTGTGTTAAGCAAAAACGGGCAGCAATTATCTATCAATAGTCTTTCATCCAATGCCAATGCGCCGATGGAATTAAAATTTGACCAGTTTAAGCTGGCAACACTCACGGGTTTTGTGCAGACAGATTCTACTTTGGCAAATGGGACACTGAATGGAAAGATCACGTTCAATGAACTTTCGAATGAACCTGTTTTTACGGGTGATCTTACTGTAAATGATTTTAGCATCAAAGGCGATACAGTTGGCAATGTAAAGATGCTGGTGAATAATAGAGTAGCGAACACCTATGCAGCTGATATAACACTTACTGGCCGTGGAAACGATGTAAGACTATCAGGTAATTATTATTTAAAAACAGGTACCAGCAATTTTGACTTTGACCTGGATGTCCGGGAAATGCCGATGACGACAGCGCAGGCGTTTTCAAATGATATGATCAGGGATGCTACCGGATTTGTTAACGGAAAGTTTGACGTGACTGGGACATTAGCCAGGCCAATCGTAAAAGGAGATCTGAATTTTAATAAGACGGGTTTCAACTTTAGTATGCTCAACAGTTATTTTACTATTGACCAGGAAAAAATAAAAGTAAATGAAGAAGGCTTTAGGTTTGACCGATTTGAAATAAAAGATTCAGCACAAAATTCTTTACGGATAAATGGCCTTGCTGCTACTACCAATTTCATCAATTATAATTTTGACCTTGACATAAGAGCCAACAATTTCAGGGCGCTGAACAGTACCAAAAAAGATAACAAGATTTTTTATGGTCAGCTTTATTTTAATACCAATCTGAAAGTAAAAGGAACAGAAGCGGCGCCGGCTATAGATGGCAGATTGGTAGTTAATGACAAAACAAAGATGACTGTTGTATTGCCCCAAAAAGAGCCCGGCATTGTAGACAGGGAAGGTATAGTGGTGTTTGTAGACATGGATGCTCCATTGAATGATTCACTTTTCATGGCTGGATATGACTCTTTGAACACTGCATCTTTTACAGGGATGGATATCGCTGTTAATATTGAAATAGTAAAAGAAGCGGAGTTTAATCTTATCATTGACGAAGGCAATGGAGATTTTCTAAATGTTAAAGGCGAAGCGTTGCTGACAGCCGGTATAGATCCAAGCGGTAAAATAAATCTGGCCGGCTCCTATGAGTTAGAGCAGGGCTCTTATGAACTGACTTTTAATTTTATTCGTCGCAAATTTGAAATAGAAAAAGGGAGCCGGATCGTTTGGGAAGGAGAGCCTACAAAAGCCACAGTTGATTTAGAAGCTATTTATGTTGCCAAAGCAGCACCCCTTGATTTGGTAAAGAATCAATTGGAAGAAGCTACTGCGTTTGAACGGAATACTTACATGCAAAAACTTCCATTTGATGTACATCTTAATATGGAAGGGCCGCTATTGAAACCTGAAATAAGCTTTGATATTATATTGCCTGAAGAAAAAAAATACGCTGTTTCGGGCGAAATTATTACTACCGTAAGGACAAGACTTGACCAGTTAAGGCAAGAACCCGGCGAAATGAATAAGCAGGTTTTTTCCTTATTGTTATTGAACCGGTTTATGGCCGATAATCCTTTTAGCTCCAGTGGAAGCACTTTTAATGCAGGAGTGTTGGCACGTCAAAGCGTAAGTAAATTATTAACGGAGCAATTGAATCGCTTAGCTGATGATCTTGTAGCAGGAGTTGATCTCAATTTTGACGTTTTATCATCCGAAGATTATACAACAGGGCAGCGGAGAGACAGAACAGACCTGAATGTGGGGTTATCCAAAAAATTATTAAATGATCGTCTTACTGTTTCTGTAGGAAGCAATTTTGAATTGGAAGGCCCGCAAAATTCTAAGCAGCAGTCCAGCAATATTGCGGGCGACATAGCATTGAATTACCAGATCAGTAGAGACAACCGTTATCTTCTGCGGGCCTATCGCAAAAATGAATACGAAGGTGTGATCGATGGATATATTATTGAAACAGGAGTTGGTTTTATCATTACTGTTGATTACAACAATTTCAGGCAAATATTTATATCAAAAAGAGAAAGAGATCAGAGAAGACGTATGAGGCAACAACAGCGGGAGTTGGAAGAACAACAAAAAGCACAAAATCCTGTTGATTCATTGCCTGCAAACAAATAATATGATTCGTTGGCTGAACTATATTATCGTTTTAATTGTGCTTTCATTGCTAGCATCCTGTAGCGCCACTAAAAAGGTACCACAGGGCGATGCCTTATATCTTGGAGCAACCATAAAGTTTGATAGCTCCGGTTTAAGCGCAAAAAAAAGAAAAGCGTTGCGCAGTGATCTGGGTGAGCTGACAAGGCCGAGGCCCAACCAAAGAATATTAGGAATACCTTTTAAATTGTTGTTTAATAATAGTAAGCTTTTCCGGAAGAAGGGGGAGCCGCCGGTGCTGCTGAGTGCTGTTAATCTTGAGCACAATGAAAAAGTATTGCAAAGCTCTTTGGAGAACCGTGGATACTTTATTGCCAAAGTGCGGGGAGATACGGATGTAAAAAGAAAAAAAGCAAGAGCTGTTTATACAGTACGACCCGGTCCTCAATATTCTATCAGCGAAGTCCATTTTTCAGATGATACAACTGTTTTGCAAAAAACAATAAACGAAACAGTGGATAAAACTTTTTTAAAAGCTGACGATCCATTTGATCTTGCCGTGATAAAAGGAGAAAGAGAAAGGATAGATGCTCATCTTAAGGAAAAAGGGTTTTATTATTTCGATCCTGATTTTATTATTGTACAGGCAGATACCACTATTGGCAATAACAAAGTGAATTTGTTTGTAAAAGTAAAATCGGAAACACCTGCTCAGTCAAAAAAAGTATTTACGATCAACGATGTCTTTATTTATTCCCAGTTCGGGCTTCGTGCAAATGAGACGGATACTTCAAAAAACAAGGCTGAATATTATAAAGGTTATTATGTAATAGATCCAAAAAAATTGTATAAGCCGAGGCTGTTTGAGCAGGCTATGCAATTCGATCCGGGCGATGTATATAACAGAACGGATCATGGCCAGACAATCAGCCGTCTTGTCAACCTTAATCTTTTCAAATTTGTAAAGAACAGGTTTGAACCGGTGCCAGGTATAGATTCTGCAAAGTTGAATGCATATTATTACCTGACACCCTTTCCTAAAAAGTCATTGCGTGGTGAAGTAAACGCAAATACAAAATCAAATAACCTGACCGGTTCTTCTATTACTATTGGCTGGCGCAACAGGAATACATTGCGTGGTTGTGAATTATTTACTGTTGATGCTACGGGTGGATTTGAAGTTCAGTTCAGCGGCCAGATGCGTGGATTCAATACTTTTCGATATGGTATAGAAACTAATTTTGTTTTGCCCCGTTTTCTTACTCCTTTCTTCAGGTTAGAGCCAAAGGGTAGTTTTGTTCCTAAAACAAATTTCTTATTGGCGTATGATCTTTTAACCAAGCAAAAGCTATATACGATGCAATCTCTCCGGGCCGGGTGGGGTTACAACTGGAAAGAAGATATTTATAAGGAGCATCAATTCAATCTTATAAGTATTAACTATGTACAGCCATTATTGATAACAGATATGTACAGGGACAGTGCAGAAAAAAACAGGACATTATTAA
>CAMLEX010000276.1 GCA_946479055.1 uncultured Bacteroidota bacterium
AAAAAATAGGTGGCGCTAATAGCTGGGCAGGTATGGCACTTGATGAACAACGCGGCATTGTATATATTCCTACCGGTTCCGCAGGCGACGATTTTTATGGCGGCATTCGTAAAGGACAAAATCTTTTCGCCAATTCATTAATCGCACTGGATGCAGCCACCGGAAAATATAGCTGGCATTACCAGTTTGTACATCATGATCTATGGGATCGTGATCTGCCTGCAAATCCTAATTTAATTACTATCAGGCATGAGGGTAAAACAATTGATGCCATAGCCCAGATCACCAAACAAGGATATATTTTTATGTTTGACCGGGTAAATGGAAAACCAATATTTCCTATTATTGAAAAACCGGTTCCTGCATCTGATCTTCCGGGCGAAGAAGCCTGGCCCACACAACCTATACCTGTATTACCTGAGCCATTTGCACGACAGGAATTTAAAGCAAGCGATGTTTCTGAACGGACTCCTGAAATTCATGCTGAGCTGATGGATAAATTTAACAAAGTAAAATATAACAAGCCATTTACTCCACCCAGCAAAGAAGGTGTTTGGATCTTTCCGGGTTTTGATGGTGGTGGTGAATGGGGCGGCGCCGCTGTAGATAATGAAACAGCTATCATGTATGTCAATGCAAGTGAATTGCCCTGGTCATTAACAATGATTGATGTTCCTGGAAAGAATAATGCATCACATTCTATCAAAAGTATTGGTCAATCAGTATACGGAAGATATTGTATAACCTGCCACGGACCTGAGTTAAAAGGTAATGGAAGTTCATACCCGGGGTTGTTAAACCTGCATAAAAAATACAATGACAACTCGCTGAACAGCATTATTGATAACGGCAGAAATATGATGCCAGCATTTAAACAAATAACATTTGCAGAAAAAGAAGCGTTAGCTGCATTTTTGCTGAATAAGGAAGAAAAAGAACCTACCAGTTCTCCATCCAAAGAACCCGAAACGACGGCCCCTGATCAATCAAAGAAAAGTATTCTGGATGAAGTGCCTTATACTATGACAGGTTACAATCGTTTTTTAGATAAAGATGGCTATCCCGGTATTAAACCACCATGGGGAACATTGAATGCAATCAATCTCAATAGTGGAAAATTGTTGTGGAAAGTAGTTTTGGGTGAATTTGATGAACTAACAAAAAAAGGAATGCCTGTTACCGGAACTGAAAACTATGGCGGCCCTCTTGTAACGAAAGGTGGCCTGGTTTTTATTGCTGCTACAAAAGATGAAAAGATCAGGGCCTTTGATAAACAAACAGGGAAAGAACTTTGGGAACATCCACTTCCGGCTGCAGGCTATGCTACACCAGCAACTTATTTTTTGAATGGCAAACAATATGTAGTCATCGCTTGCGGTGGTGGAAAAATAGGAAGTAAATCCGGTGACACGTATATGGCATTTGCATTACCTGGTAATCAATAAGCCATTCAATATTTCACAGCAATTCATTAGCTAATGAAAATAATAACATGGAATTGCAATATGGCTTTTCGAAAAAAAGCTGAATTGATAGTAGCATATCATCCGGATATTTTGATTGTTCCTGAATGTGAGCACCCGAGCAAATTAAAATTCCCCGATGGTACACCTGAACCTGTAGACAAGCTCTGGTTCGGTACAAATCTCAATAAAGGGCTGGGTATATTTTCTTATAGCAAATTAAGGTTCAAGGTGCACAAGAGTTATAACCCTGCGCTAAAAATGGTAATACCGGTTTCCGTGACCGGTGGCGATTTTAAGCTTATGCTATATGCTATCTGGGCCAATAATCCTGATGATCCGGATGGGCAATATGTAGAGCAGGTATGGAAAGCGATTCATCATTATGATAAACACATCAGCGATAAACAAACTATACTTGTTGGTGATTTCAATAGCAACACTTTTTGGGATAGAAAGTACAGGGTTGGCAATCACTCTCATGTTGTGAAGCGTTTGGAAGAAAAAGGTGTTTATAGTTGCTATCATTTACACCATAAACAAATACAGGGCAAGGAAGAACATCCGACACATTATTTATACCGGCATAAAGACAAACCTTATCATCTTGATTATTGTTTTGTATCTGCAGATATTGCGGAAAAGATAAGTTCAGTTGAAATCGGTGATTATGATTTCTGGTCAAAGTATAGCGATCATGTTCCTGTAATTGTAACGTTCGATTAAAACTATTGTTCCTTTCAAATTTAAAATGAATTATTTTCGGAACAAATAATGACGCAAATACAGGCGTAAGCTGCTATTTTATCGGACACCCTACACATGACAATACTTTTAGACATAGACGGAGTTTTAGTGACGACACCAAGTTGGAAACCGACCGAACAATTATCGGACGGGTTTATGAAGTTTAACGAAAGTGCCGTTGAAAATTTAGCCACATTATTCAAGGACACAAATGCTTCAATTGTATTGACAACAACTCATAGAATAAACTATGACGAAACAAAGTGGAAAGAAATTTTCAGAATGCGTGGATTAAACTTTCATACAATTTCAAAGCTGAATGATAAAACACAAGTTGACCAACTGCTTGATAGAGCAACCGAAATTAAAGAATGGGTTGAACAATTTGGACAACACGAAAATTATATAATAATTGACGACGACCTTTCTATTAATGGCTTGACTGACGATATAAAAGAACGTTGGGTTTCTACAAGACCGCTGATTGGTTTTGACAAAGAATCAAGAGTAAAAGCATTGCATATTTTGACAGTTAACGCTAAGTTTCCTTGCCCTTGTTGCGGACACAAAACATTCAAGGAAAAACCAAACGGAACCTACGACATTTGTCCTGTATGCTTTTGGGAAGACGACCCAATTCAACTTGACGACCCGGATTATGAAGGCGGAGCCAATCCGACATCTTTAAGACAAGCTCAAAAAAACTTTTTAAAGTTTGGAGCTTGTGACGAAGAGATGAAACGAAATGTAAGACAAGCAGCGGTAGACGAACCGAAGGACAAAAGTTGGCGACCCTACGAATAAAAACTGCTGCTTACATGTGTTGTTGAGCTTATATTAATATCATCAAAACTGCGAGTCTATAATTTTATCAGCCAATTTTTATTGCAAAAGTTTCATACAAATCCATCAACGCCGAACGTGAACATTTTTACTCCCCAAGATTAATATCCACCCGCAACGCTTTCAATCCACTCACTCCCTGCAATACTTCCAGCTCAAGATTTTCTATACCGGCATTGAGAATATTTTTGCTTTGCAAAAACTGGATATACTCCTGGTATTCCTGCGCTTCTTTCGGGTTAGAATAGACCATAGCTATTTTTCCCGGCTGGGTCAATCTTTCCGGAGTATCCTTTATCCGCACTTTGTCCAGGCGTTTTTTCATAACCTCGTAACGGATATTATAGGAGCCTTCTACATCAAAGCGTCTTTCATCCCTGCGAAAACTGATAGAGATCGGCTGACTATGGATCAATAACAATTGCGTGGTTTGCAAAGGCACCTGCAAAGAAGGCATTAACCGGTGAGTGATACGGGCAATCTCAGCCATAGACCTTAACTGCCATAGCCTGATGTTTTTTAAATATAACAGATCAAACGGATTGTTAGGCGAAATGGATTGACCAATGTAAATGTTATACTCGACTCCATCGGTTCTGTATTTTTCAAAATAATGCGGGTAAGATTGTTGGAGGGTATCTTCTTCCTTTTCCAGGTATTGAAGTACCGCTTCGTTGATAGCCGCTAACGTGGCTTCATATTCATTGCGGTAGCGATACAGGTAACTGCTACTATCTTTCACCAGTTCAAAATAGCTGTCAACGATTTCCCTGGCTTTAGGACTTCCTTTTTGCAGGTGTTGTAATACAGGGGCTGCTTCATTGTCAAAAAATTCAGTGATCCGCACTTCATCTTCTGCCTGCATGACCCCATCAATGGCGCTGCGAAAATTCTGGATCTTGAATTTCAATCCTTCCAACAAGGGCAACTGCACCAGTGGTTGCAGTTTATCCAATACATCATCGAGCAGGTCAAGATGGGCTTTGGTATCCTTTTGAATGGTAACACTTCTTTCCATGGATGAATTGCGGATATCAACAGCGCCATACAAAGGATATACATTTTCAAACACCACGTTTTGTGATGTGACGGCATTGCCATTATCATTATGCGCATGCATATGCTCCCACGCCACTTTCGCGAACTTCCATTCAACCGAAGGTTGTAAAGCGGTGAATTTTTCTTTAATCAGCTTTTCAATCATGTTATTGAAAGCATCCCTGTTCTTAAGCAATGCAAGAGACACTAAAGGCATGGCTGGTTCAATTCTTGCCATTACATCAAGGGTGAGTTGATTGGATACCGGAGAAGCCAGTTCCAGCAATCCTAAAAATCCATCATTATTTTGCACGGGATAGACAAGATAACTTCTCATACCATCTTCCCATAATTTTCTTAAAAATGGCGCCATTTGCGTTAACTGCTCATTCAATACAGGAATAGGCATAGGTTCCGGATGTTGAGTAAGAAAGCCTATACTCTCCTGGAAGTTCTTCATACTTTCTTCATCGGTTACTTTCCAGTTCCTGCCAATCAGTCCATGTTTGGTACAGGTCTCATCCAAAACAAACTCATTGTTGAGTTTTACAAAAGGAGCCAGTCCTACTTCCACTTCATTCAAACCAACCAAAGCATGAATATTTTCTTTCAACTCATTAATGATGCTGGTATCACAACTTTCCTGGCGCAACAAAATCTTTTTTATAGCATCTAATGATTCCTGTACCGTTACATCCTCTGCTACCCATACACCAAAACCTTCCGCTGAAAATAATTCAAGCGGCATTTTTTTTAATTGCTGTTCAAGATCCAATATTCTGAATGTGTTTAAACAAACCGCACAATCCTGTATAGCTGGTAACTCCCCTTTGAGATGAAGATCAATAAATCTTCTGTCGTAACGAAGTTTATAATATCGTTTCATTCCCGTAGCGGCATCTATTACCGGGTATACCAGATCGGTATTCGCATTCAATTTGACACCATAAAATTTTTCCAAAGCATGTTCATAGATCAATGAACAGTGTACTTGTTTCAGGTATTCCCCTGGCGCATTTTCCGGCAAAATAAAATGCTCTTCGCCATCTACAAACAATTTGCGAAAAGAAGCTGACTCATCAAAAATGGAAAACTGGTAAGGAACTGCCAGGGTAAAAATGTTTTTTTCGGGATCGGTTACTACCGGAAAAAGACTGGTGCCTAATAGTTCAAGCAGATCACTGAATTCGCCTAACACGCTGCTGTCTTTTATGGGCTGCAGTAAAGCAGGTTCGGCTTCAAACCGTTCTATCAGGTAATTATAAAACCTCGATCTTGTATCGCTGTGACCAGCCGATTTATTTTTGAGGTAATTAATGAACGGCAGAAATGAAATGTGACTGTCAAAAGCAAGATCTTCTCCTGTACCGCCGGGCAAAGCTGTCAGCACTTTTACCTTTTGTGAAGATCTGATGGCAGGGGCGATATCTTCCAGCATAGCCATAGAATTTAAAGGTGAAAAATCAAGATCAGATAGATTATAAAGTTAATATTAAAATAGCGGGAATATTTCAACTTTTTTTTGTTTCAGGCTAATTTTTATTCCGGGGAACCAGGTTGCGTTACAACTGTAATTATTTTTCAAAAACTTCTTGTACCTGCTATTATTCTTTTTGCATTTATTTGATAAAGGCAATAAGATTAAATCGTTGATGCGATTTATTCTCAAAATCTGTTTTTGTTTTCAACGATATTGTTACCCAGACTATTTTTGCTTTATGAAAATCCCTGCTATCCGATCTATCCAGGTTACAGACAATCCATTAATTGCCACTATCATCAAAAACACACTGGCAGAATTTGGCGCTAACAAACCCGGCACCGTATATTTTGATGCCAGCACGGATGCCCTCTATGAACTGTTTCAAAAAAAAGGAGCTATATATTTTATTGCCAGCCTGGATAATGAAGTAGTTGGCGGTTCTGGTATTTATCCTACTGAAGGCTTGCCCGCTGATACCTGCGAACTGGTAAAAATGTATTTGCTGCCGCAGGCAAGGGGTGTGGGACTTGGCAGAGCACTTATAGAAAAGAGTTTGGACTTTGCCAGGGAAGCGGGATATAAAAATGTGTATCTGGAAACGATGCCCGAACTGAAACAAGCATTGAAAGTATATGCCAAATTTGGCTTTGAATATTTAAAAGGACCAATGGGCAACAGCGGGCATACCGGTTGCAGTTTATGGATGTTGAAAAAGTTTGAGGTTTGAGGTTCGAAGTTCGAAGTTTGAGGTTCGAAGTTCGAAGTTTGAGGTTCGAGGTTTGACGTTGGTGTCCTATGCTAATTAAGTTCACTCATTGCAGTTAGCTTTACCTCAAACTTCAAACTTCAAACAATTCTTATTTCCCCCGGATCTTATCCATCTGGCGTTTTAGCAGGTATACCTGGAAGCCGATAGTCATTGCAAAGCCGCCGCTGCCTTCAAAATCTTTGATCTTTGTATGATCATAACCCAGTAAAATATCAATAGATACCTGGTCGCTGATAAAGATGGCAGCTCCTCCTCCGAGAAAATAGTTCAATCCCGAATTAGTAGAAGAAGGAAATCCAGTAGTCTTTGTTGTTTGACTTAAATAATTAAGACTTCCATGTATGATAGGTCTTACATTGGCATTGGTAAAATAATAACGTACAAAAGGACCAATACCAAAAGTCGTAATCTTGTCGCTGCCAATTTTCGAATAACTAAATCCCAGGTTTCCTCCTATAGCCAGGTTATTAATAATAAAAATCCCGGCATTGGGTGTTAATGCAATTTC
>CAMLEX010000277.1 GCA_946479055.1 uncultured Bacteroidota bacterium
ACGATATCTGTGGTAGTGACTGGAGTTCAGACGTGTGCTCTTCCGATCTTCTTAATTGCAATGAATCGCTATTCTTTTGCGATTGTCCGTAACCAACCACTACCACTTCTTCAATGGCTTTGGGATTCAGCGAGTCAAAAACAAAACGGAGTTTACCTGCACTGTCTTTGTCATTAAACTTCGTTTTTTCATTCAATGAAATATAAACGTTCTTTTTCCCTTTCGTTTTTCTTAACGAATCATGCATTTGCCGTGCTAACAGATTAAGGACCCTAACTGTCCGGGGCTGTCCGGGAATACCCATTCTTTTTGATCCATCAAGCGCCTTTTTTGTTAACGCCCCTGAAGATGTGTCTTTAAGGACCTCCTGCAATTTTTTTTGCCAAATCGAATCCTGTACATCGCGGATAGTTTCACGAAAAAGCGAATAAGTCCTTGTTTCAAGAGCTTTCTGTTCACGACCGTAATTATCCTTTAGCCAATAGAGCTGGAAGCTTGTTATGATCAATATTGTGATCACCATCGCTAATAAGAGGGCCTCTGGATGTTTGATCCCTGAACGAGTCATATGCTGGCTACCCATACTTTTCATGCTCCTGATTTCGAAAACAAATTTAAACAATCCCTGATGTCGTTAATGGTCCGTTAACCTTTATTAACCTTAATGCAAGGTGCGTTAACCGGTTACCAGTTAACTGAATAATAGCTTTGCCACAAAAACAACCACTCATGAAGAAAATATTTTTTTCGGCTTTTGCTTTATTGTCGATGGCCCTGGTAAATGCCCAACAAAAAGAAGGAAAAGTAATTTACCAGCGTGCCCTACAGATGCAAATGCGTATTGGCGCTCCTGGCGGTAGAGAAAACGAAATGCCGCGGACAAGAACCGATAAATTTGAAATGAATTTTGCCGACGGGAAGATGATCTGGAAACAAATGGAAGACGAGATACAGGATGATAATTTCGGTGGAGGTGGCGGTATAATGGTCCGCGGTTTCGGTGGCGGAGCGGACGATGTTACTTATTGTGATTTTGATAAAGCCCGTAAAGTAGAGTTGCGTGAATTCTTTGATAAAAAGTTTTTAATAACCGACAGCATCCGTCGTGGCAACTGGAAATTGAGTGATGAGACAAAAACCATTTTAAATCACCCTTGCCGTAAAGCTACTTCGCAACGCTTTGGTAAACGCATGATGATGAACATGGATAATGGAAAAATGGAGCGTAAAGAAGTTGATGATACGTCCACTATCGTTGCATGGTTTACTACCGATATACCAGTTTCTGCAGGGCCTGAAGTACAGGGACAATTGCCTGGTTTAATTCTTAGCCTGGAAATAAATAACGGCAGAACGGTTTATACTGCTTTAGAAATTTCTCCAAAAGCTGATACCGCATCAATAAAGGAACCAACCAAAGGAAAGAAAGTAACTCCCGATGAATTTACTAAAGAAAGAAATAAACTGATGGAAGAAATGCAAAAGAATAACCAGGGCAGGAATATCCAGATACGAATGAATTAATTGTTCTTTTGTAGAGTTGCCAACTTTCTGAAAAGTTGGCAACTCTACTCATCACCTATTTCCGCTGAGTCGGCACATGTTCATCCAAATATTTTTTCACAGCGTTATTCCAGCCATCCAGGCTTTTTGAACGTTGCTTATTCAACTCGTTATTCACTGCATTAAAATTGTTGCTGGCTGAGTTGATATCATTGACTGCCTTATTGAACTGTTCAACATCCTGCTCTGTACGTTTTGAGCCGGGCTTGGAATCAAACTGTTTTTTAAGTTTTGTAAAATTTTCTTCTTTAAGGAAAAAATCCGTCATCGCTGATCCCTTCTTAGCCTCATCTTTGTAAAAGTTCAGTATGTTATGGCAGGCAATGATCAGCGAACCGTCGTTGTTGTATCCTTTCAATTCTTTTAACTTCTCCAGCCCCTGCTCCGAAAAATTCTGTAAGGAGTTAATGTTTTGTTCAATGCTGTTTACATTCTTCTGGTTCACCGCATCCATCAGGTAGGCTTCCTGTTTGTACGCTTTAAAGAACACAAGATATACTTCATTATAATGCTTCATTACATTGCCGGCAACTTTCATTTTCGTATCAGATACTGATTCGCTCTCTATCATATTAATATTATGTTTGGCCGCGAATTGTTTTTGCATTTCCCCTTGCCTTACAGATGCCTGCTGCAATTTTTCATTGGCTTTTTCCTGGGCCAGCATATAAGCTTCCATCAGGTCATAGCTCTGCTCGGCTATTTCCTCCATGTTAACGAGCTTACCATAATCTTCATTAAAAACGCTGTTCAGTATTTTCAGGTATGCCACTGTTGTATCCTTCAATGTACGGTCGCCTTTATAGGGCGGCATACCCATTATTTCATACCTCGTATCGCTGATTGCTTTCACTACTTCCAGTCTTCTTTTTTCTACTTTTCTTGCACTCTTGCCATGCGACATGCCGCTCAGGTACAGGAGATATTTTTCTGTTAATACCTGGTTAGCCTTACCGATATGCTCTATGTATTGCCCTGCATTTTCAAATGATTGTGCAATACATTGGTATGACAATAGAATAGAGAAAAAGGAAAACAGAAATAACTTCGTTTTAAAATACATTTTCATAACTGAGCAGTTTGCGGGCCGATGTTTTTGTAGCCCTTGTTTAGTTTTGGGGATGTTGTAAATTAATCAGATCACATAAAACAGAAAAAGTTTCCTGTATATAGAGATCTCCTGCAATATTATGCAGCCAGCCATTATTCACTTCTTTTGCATAGCTGTTATCGGCCAATAATGTTTTATCAAGACCGTGGTTATCAACAGTAAATTTTTTGCTGGCCAACGAAGAGTTCTTTTTCAAAATACCGGGTTCCAATTCATGTTGCCTGGCCCATTGCTCAAAGCCATCTGCCTTCAACGGAATGGTTTGTGCTTTTGTACGACGAGCCCTTATTGCTTCAGTAATTTTTTTAATGTCCTGAAAAGCTTTATCATCATTTACTCTTTCAGCACTCTTTTTAGTCAGATCATTTACAGGTAATACCGCCAATGGTTTATAATAAGCATTCTTTGCAATTTTGTCTGCCACTAAAGCAAAAGGAGAAAATTTTTCCCGGTAATCGAGTCCATCAAAGGCATCGGGTAATGCAATATCGGGAGTAACACCATTCATTTGTGCTGTCTCTCCTGAAAGGCGATATAATTTCCCGACTGTGACCTTGACAATGTCTTTCGCATTGCCGATCTGAGTAGGTTTATTCGTCATGGTATCCAACACCATCATTTGCTGCATGGTCGCTTTACCATATGTATTGCTTCCTACTATCAATGCACGGTTATAATCCTGTAATGAAGCTGCCAGGATTTCAGAGGCAGATGCACTCTGTCCATTTACCATCAGGGCCATTGGCCCGTTGTAGATCGTTCCCCGGTTGGGATCTTTCAGATAAAAAACTTTTTCAGCTCTTTTTTGCTTTTGACCCATCAATGGTCCTTCATCAACGAAGATGCCGATCATTTCCATAGCTTCACTAAGAGAACCACCACCATTAAATCTTACATCAAGGATCAATCCATCAATATTTTCTTTTTTCAGTTTGACAATTTCTTTCGCCACATCATTGGCACAACTGGAACCGCTTTCATTTTCCCATTTAGTATAGAACGCTGGCAACAGAATGTAGCCTATTTTTTTCTCTCCTTTTAAAACAAATCCTTTCACAATATTTTCTTCATTCTCTATTTTTTCTTTTCGTAACAAAACGATCCTGGTGCTGCCATCTTTTTTCCTGAATTTTAATACCAACCGGTCATTCATTGACTGGTCAAGTATCTCATGGGCCTCTTCCAAACCAAGTCCTGCCATTTCTATAGCATCCTTTCCTTCCCATTGCAAACTTAACAGCTCATCACCTTCGTTCAGATCACCCGATTTCCAGGCAGGGCCTCCGGGTACCAGCTTATCAATAACGATCTCTCCTTTTTCAGTTTCATCCAGGTTTAACCCGAATGAAAGTGATTCAGTACTAAGAGATGATTTAAACTCTTCTTTTTCTTCTGTTGAAAAATAATTGGTATGCGGATCAAAGCCGGTTGCAATGGCGTTAAGATATACCTGGGAAACATAGTTAGAAAATGCTGATGGATGGTCCAATATTTTTTTTAACGCCTTGCTTTCGGCCATCCTGATATGTTCCCTTACTTTCTTTTCGGATTGACCAATAACTGTTTTCAATGTTATTTTGCCTGTACTATCTGCTGCGGCAATATCAAAGAGCTCATTCAGTGCCCTGTATTTGAGATACAAGGACCACCGATTGGTTAATGCCATAAGGTCTGCTGCAAAATTGAATGTCTGTTCCCTGGAGGTAGTGAGGGATTCATTAACAGTAAAGTCAAAAGGCTTTTGCAGTAGCTTATTGACTATCGAATCAGCACGGATCAATGATTTTTTATAGATAGATTCAAAAAGGTCAAAAAAGGCCCATCCGTTTCCACGGAGTTCATCATCCAGCTTTGTACTAAATGCCAGGAAGGTTTTATATTCTGCATCTGTAAACAAAAGTTTTCTTCTGTCCACTGTTCTTAGCATTGATCTGAACATTGCTACAGAAAAACTATCATCTACCGGTCGTGGCTCTAAATGTTGCAATTCGATCATCCGTTTTACTATAATTGCCCTGGAAGGCAGGGAAGAGGATTGTGCCAAGGTACAGGGACAGTAAAAAAGAAGAACCAGGATAAGTAAAGAAAAAATTCTTTTCATGATAACAGGGTGGCTGAAGTAATGCCCCCTAAACTAATTAAAGTAACGAAAACAGTGAAGTATTTTACATTGTTTTTAATTATCCCCGGTATCAGCCATGTATAGAGGCACAGGATGGATCGATCTCTGTCGAATGTAAGAGGAAACAGCTAGTGAATTTGTGGTATTTTTAAACAAAGCCGGATAAACCCATAAAGCTGGCAAGCTTTCTCATGATCATTTCCTTATCATCTTTATATCCCCGCCATTCCCACTACCCAATCCCGTTTTACTCAGGCTGTATGTAAATGTCAGTAAGGCAAAACGGCGCAATGTATTTACTCTTGAGTCTTCTATGTAGTTCTGGTTGCTGCTGCGGCTAACTCCTATATTACGGTTCAGAATATCATTTACTCTTAGTTTTAATTCTCCCCGATTGAATTTGAGGAACTGCTTACTGAGAGACGCATTCCATAACGGAACCTGTGCATTGAAACCATCAGCCAGTTGGTTATTGATAGTATATGTAAAATCAGTGCTGAAATAAAATCCCTTTGGAAACTGCCAGTTAAATTCCGTTTCATACGCTTGTGAAAAATAACTGG
The DNA here is from genome assembly GCA_946479055.1 of uncultured Bacteroidota bacterium. Next base: position 5,360 of record CAMLEX010000277.1, read on the forward strand.
TATTGAAAATGGGCTGCAAAGAATATTTTGTTTTATTATAATTCATACCTGCGGAAAAAGAAAGATCAATTTTTTCCGTTGGGCTCATATCAAGACCAAGGCGTGGCCCGGCGCTAACGGTGTTGATGGTGTTAGCTGAGTTATTGATAAATTGGCGGCCGCGGTTATAACCCAGGTTTGTGCCAATACGCAGCGTTCCTTTCAGAAAACGGGCTGGCAGTCCCAGGTTGATATTACCATTAAGACTGTAGACCCCATCCACATTGACCGGTTTTGTTTTTTTAATACCGGAACTGTACAATGTATCCGCATTCACAATCTTGTTATCGGTACGGTTGAGATTGAAATAAGCAAACAGGTTTTTATTTTTAAAAGGATTCACTCCCATGTAATTTATCTGCACATTGTGGGTAAACTCCTGTTTCAGGTCAGGGTTACCTTCTTTTATACTCAACGCATTGCTGATATCCGGTACAGGCTGCAATTGAGATACGGATGGCTGGTTGGTAAATGCCCGATAATTTACCGTTATGTTTTTATAGCGGGTAAAATTGTATTGAAATCTTGCTGTTGGCAAAAGATTGATAAAGTTTTTCGTGATAAGGGAATCCTTAACGCCGGTTGTGATCTTACCTTCCAATTCGGCCCTTTGCCAGCTAAGCCCAATGGCATAATTATATTTTTTCTTTTGTGTACGAAGACGAAGGCCTGCATTAGTATAGCCATACTCATTCAGAAAGTCATTAGTCAATGAGTCATTCAGCTGATCATATTTTCCATTGCCTTTATTATAATCATAGGTGATCTTTTCATTGGTACTTCTGTTATTACTTTTTCCAACACTAAACTCAAGTAGTGATCGTTTGAAAACAGGCTCGGTATAGACAGCTCTCGCCGTATAACCTCTCAGATCGCCCTGATTGTTGATGAGCTGGTTAATGGAATCGATGCGACTGCCTCCACCGCCACGACTAAAAAATTCATTGACCGATTCGAGACTGCCATCACCTTCACTGCTGTTCAACGTGGTTTGCAGGCTTAATGAAAATGTTCTTCCTTTCCGCCTGAATTTTTTTCGGAACAAGAGATCGTTCCTGAAATTATACGCGGTACTGTTTGTTATTGAATGGCTATAGCCATTATTGTTTGGCTCCCCGTTCTCTCCTGTTTGCTGATAGTCACTCAGGGAATTATTTTTTGTTTGCTGATAGCCCAGGGAGGGTGATATTTTTATGGAGTGAAACGAATCAATAACATAATCAAACCCCAGGTTGAGCCGGTGGCTGTTGTTGATATTATTGCTCAGGGAATTTTGATTATAGAAATAGGAAGAGTCCGGTAAAATATATTGCCGCTGTATCTGCGATTCGGTTTTGGGATTGTAATGATTATAAAAATAGTTGCTGGTAAAATCGATCTTGCTACCAATGATATTATTATAATTTAATCCACCGCCCCAGATGGTACGGATCCCACTGCTATTGTTTCC
>CAMLEX010000278.1 GCA_946479055.1 uncultured Bacteroidota bacterium
ATAGAATTCTTTTGTAGCCGTTATTCTACGAAACAGTTGTTGCGTTTTCCTTATTGTTGCAATAGTGACTAATTGTAAGATCAGATGCTGACTACATTCATTTACCAAACACTTGCTAAAAAAACAATTCCGCACGGAAAAATAAATTATCTCCCTCTGAGGATAAGCCATACATACCGGTTAATGTTATCTTGTTGAAAGGAATAAGAATAACACCCATACCGTATCCATCGTGCCATAACGAAGATTTTTCACCGGGCATCCATACCCTGCCTATATCATAAAAACCCACTAAGCCGGCTCTGCCATTAAAAAAATAATTTCTTGTATTGGTCAGCCATCTTATTTCCGTATTTGTATAGAAAATGCTTTTCCCATAAAATCGTTCTCTTTCATATCCGCGCAACTCTGCATTTCCTCCAAGACGATTTAAATGATAAAAATCAGGATGACCAAATAAGGTAGCGCCTCCTGCCCTCATTGCAAAGGTGAATTCCCTGCTCATGGGAAGATAAACAGCAGCAGTTGAATTGAGCTTTACAAAGGTCGAGCCTGTATCAGAAAGATTTCTTAATACACCGCCGCCAAAATTAAAAACAAATCCACGTGCGGGACAGATAGAGCCATTAGTATGATCATATCTATAAGCCGCTTCAAACCCTCCAAACTGTTTCCGGCTAAAAACAGAAGGATCAATACCGCCATCTCCGATATTATGCCCCGGTTCATTTTTATATTTTACCGATTGATAAATCAATGAAACTTCCGTATGATGTTTTTTCTGAAATTTCCGTTCAAAACCAATGGCACCATATACCCGCTGACTAAAAGTCCTGTAGTAGTTCATTGTTTTATTTGCAAATAGAGTATTGTTACCCGTTCCGAAATAATTTTCAACTGCAGGATCATCCAAACGTCCTTTCATCAGCAGATCCCATTTGCCAACGGCATGACCGAAGCGGCCCACATAGCCAACATTAAATGATTTTCTTAAAAACCCATATAAGGCATGCACAGAATGTACGATCTGGTATTCCTTCCTGCGCCAGGGTTGCGGGGTAAATACAATGCCAGCACTGACTTTTATCCCGGTTCTTGGAAAAAGGTCCATTGGGTCGGTATCAAAAGCAAAATATGCAGGAGGAGTTAATACGGGAATAAATGAGAAGTTTAATTTTTCATCCCGGATCGTGTCGTATTCAAACTTCTCGCCTCTATAAAATTTAATACCTTTTATTTTATTATTATCCCGCAAAACTGATATTGAATCTTTGTTCTGTGGGTCTATCACACGGATTTTTATTTTGCTTCTTTTTTCTCCCTGTAATTCAACTATGTCTTTTTTGCCCAGCCCATAAATAAAAAGATCTTTTGTTTCACCGGCATGGAACCGGCGTGAATAATAAGGAGTGTCTATTAAATTGCCTTCTTTATTTATCTTAAATACATCTACAGCAACTCTTCTTTCCGGCAATACATTCACCTTTATTAATTCCGTTTTTTCTGAACCCAATATGGTTACAGTTTTTGCCAGATATGCATAATAGTCTTTTGCATATTTCTGTAATTCATCCCGCCTTGATTTTAATTTACTAATGATTTCATTTCCTGAAATAATGAATAACTCCGGCGGCATTAGCCGGATACTGTTTTCGATCAGGCTATCCGTAAGCACCTGTTGCAATTCCTTTGCCTGGGCTATCCATTCGTCCAAGGTAAGCTCGTTGAGGAATTTCTGATCAAGAGGCCGACCCGGAGAATTCCATCCACCGATATCTTTTATAGAATAACCAAATCCCTGTATCTGGCGTAGTACAGAACCCGCTATATCGGGATATAGTCCATCAATCTTTGTATAAGCCTGGTCTCTGTCTCTGGGTACCGGTTTATAGATTGTTTGTTTTCCCAAATCAAATTCAGCCCATCGCCAGTTATCCTTATGACGGCCCCAGTCGCCAATGAACATATCAAAAAGCCGGGCACGTACAAAAGCCACCTGGTCTACATTGTTATCATTCTCATCATAAACTTTTTCCAATAACTTTTCACTACCCACCACGTTTTTAGAATTTCCGAAATTATCAGCATCTTCCTGATTTTCATCGGGTCTTTCTTCTAATAAATATAATTGATCGCCATAATCATCTGAATATTCGTTAAAAGAAGGCTGCTTTGGAACAAATACAATTTCGGGAAGAGTATGATAAATGCCCGCTGCCTTTATCATTGGAGTGATAGTATACGCTGCATAAGGATGGCCTATTGAAACCTGGTCTTTTGCAATACGGCTAATATAAGTTCCCTGCATATCCTTTAAGCCTTTTCCAAAATCCTTATTCACACTTCTTAAAACATATTCTTTTCCGTTTTTATCTTTTAAACGTAAATTTTTTGATTGCCTTCCACCTCCATCCTGGATTGGCGTAAGTCCTCCTTTGGCTGTATCGAGATAAAAATTTTCTACCCGTATTGGCGTATTCCATTCATTGCGATAATGTTTGCCCCAGAAAAAATTATGAAAAGAAGATCTTTTGTACTCTTTGCCCGGTATAACAACGGTAGTTCCTTTTACAAATGGGGAATCTTTTACGATGAATGTTTGTGCTTTTAATGCAGTAAATATTCCGGCTAGCAGTATTGCTACCATACTACTACCTGCTATTTTCAAAAAAGGGCCCTTCCCCATATAAAAGTTGTTAATTATAATTGCAAGGATCTATATAACGGAATTAGCCATAAAACATTATGCCGTTTTTTAATAATACAATTATGATACCTAGATCTTCAAAGCGTATAATTCCATGGACTCATCTACTCCTTTCAAAAAAACCTCCCCCAGGCTTTCCCCCTGCCAGGTTTCCAGGATGCCTGTGTGAAAAAATTCTTTAGACACAATAAATTTTTGATTCAATTCATTGCAGGCACTCCGGATGCGGGCGGCAATATTCATAGCTTCACCACTGATGGCAATATCTTTTTTAATAATCCCTATCTCACCAATAGTAACATCACCCGCATGCAGACCTACTCTAAAATCAGGGATAATGGAATATTCCCTCCGGAAGTAATCCGATTTTCTTTGCAAGGCCTTACGTGATTCAATAACAGCCTGTATAGATTTCAAAACATTGCTTCTTTTATACGGCCAGGTTACTACTACTTCATCGCCTACATACTGGTAGATCATTCCCCGGTTGTCCAACACGGCTATGGATACGTAATGAATAAAGTCTTTTATAAAGAAAAAATATTTTTCATGCCCTAACTGTTCTGCTATTGGAGTAGAATCCTTAAGATCAAGGAACATGATAATCCTTTTTTCATTTCTTGGCCTGAGATACTTACCTGTCAGGATCTCCCAAAAAACACCAGGAGAATATTTCTGATCGATTTCGACAATGATCTGCGCTGATAGAAGCATTACCAGCCAGAACAGCAATGCATTGCTGATGAACTTCGTATGTAAAAAATAATTCCTGAACTGATTGCCGGTTTCACTGAAGCTTACTCCTTTGATAATAATATAGTGAAGAAAAAAAATAAGGACCACAGCAGCAAAAGCTACCAATAATAACAAAAAGACTTTAATGATCCAACCGGTAAGCAAGGCCCTGTCCCTGAAAACTATTTTTAACTCACGCAATAATAACCAGGACATTAAAAAGCTAACCGCTAAAAAGATACCAGATCTAAGCAGGTAGGCTGATAATACATTCTCCTGGTAGGGATATTCAATATCGCTTCCTGAAGATACATTACGATAATATAAAAACAGATCCACCACAGTCCACGCAAGACTTATTATAAGTGCTCTGCGGATGCGATACCTGGCTAATGCGGATGCTATATTTATTGATTTTAAAAAACCGTTCATTTTCGATTTTTTAAATACCCGTATATTTTTTGCTGCGGTGTTTCCTGATCATGATCCGATAAATTATTTAACCGCACCTGGTTCAGATCCTCATCCAGTGAAACTGCTTTGACGGTATCGTTCCACTGAATGTCGAAATAATTTGTAAGATCTTCCTTTAACCTACTATCTGTTACGGGTATGCATACTTCAATACGATGCTGCAGGTTTCTTGTCATCCAGTCAGCTGAACCCATATAGACATTGCTATTATCACCCACTCCGAAAATAAATATCCGGCTATGCTCCAGGAATTGACCAACGATTCTTTTTACTTCAATATTCTCACTAAGCTTTTCTTTTCCCGGTGCAATACAACAAATACCCCTGACCAGCAATTGAACCTTCACACCGGCTTTACCTGCTTTGTACAACAGGTCTATCATGTATATATCTTCAAGGTTGTTTATTTTTATCCTGACGGCGGCTTCCTGCCCTTTTTTCTTTTTTTTGATTTGCTTCATGATCTCTTCCTCAAAAGCAGGCACCATATTATATTGCGAAACCAAAAGGTAATTAAAATCATTGACAGCATCTTTTTGCGGCCTTTTTTCCTTTTCGAGTATATTGAATAAATGCTGAAGATCCTTTATCACTTCGTCCCGGGCTGTAAACAAGGCATGATCAGTATAAAACCTGGCTGTTGTTTCATTGAAATTTCCAGTGCCGATATAACCATATCCCTTTACCTCTTTCTTTGTTCTCTTTATTATTAATGCAATTTTAGAATGCACTTTGATAAGAGGAATACTGTAAATGATCTTAACACCGGCCTTTACCATTTCCCTGCTCCATTTTATATTATTGGCTTCATCGAATCTTGCTTTTAATTCTACAAAAACCTGCACCCTTTTTTTATTCTTTGCCGCACTTATCAATGCATTTACAATATGAGATTCGGAAGCTACCCGATATAGGGTGACCGATATGGATTGCACCGCAGGGTCAATGGCCGCCTGGTTAAAAAAAGCCAGTACCGGGTTATAACTTTCATAAGGGAAATGAAGTAACAGATCCTTGTCTTCTATCTGCCGGAATATATCACCACAGTATTCGAGCCCTATTGGTTTTAATTGTTGTAATGATGGATACTCAAGGTCTTTTCTGCTTACCGGGAATGAGGCAAGATCACTGAGGTTATGATATCTTCCGCCTTCATACAACTCATCATTTTTTAGTCCTAAAGAACCGGCTAAAAATTTTTGAAGGCTGGAGGGCATGCCTTTTTCATACAAAAACCTGGTTGGGCTTCCAAGATCTCTTTTGGCCAGCTGCTTTTCGAGTTCTCTCAAAATGTCTTTCCCGATACCTCCTTCTTCATCAAGATAAAGTTCTGAATCACGGGTGATCTTAAAACTAAAGCAACTATGAATAGTAAAACCGGTAAATATACAGCCCAGGTTATCCCGGATTATGTCGTCAAGGAATACAATATGTTCTGCATCATTGTCAGTTTCTAATTTAAAAAACCGTGGAAGTTTATCTGCCGGTATATTGATAACGGCATGGGACAACGAATCTTTTTCCGCTTTTTTAAGTAATACAAAAAGATAGATCTTGTTATTGCCCGGGAAAAAATTATCCTGAAAAGATTCTTCAATAAAAACAGGTTGTATAAACGCTAATACCCTGGAAAAAAAAAGTTCCCTGATCTGGGAAGTATATTTATCAGGGGTAGGGCGATTATAATACAACATTATCCCGTTAGCCTCAAGCTCCGGCAATAGTTGTTTGTTAATAATATGCCCGAACTCTTCTAATTGTTTCGAAATGATATACTGAACGTTCTCTGAAAGTTTTTTATTAACCGGGAGGGTTGATTTATTTAATGTTTTATCCTTTAACTGTGAGTATAATGATATAACAGGGTACCGTACTCGAAAAAATTCATCCATATTGCTGGAAAAAATGGATAAGAATTTCAGCCTTTCCAGCAAAGGAACAGAAGGGTCTCCGGCTTCCTGCAGAACCCGGTAATTAAATCCCAGCCAGCTTATATCCCTGTTGTGGTACATATATTGAAACGAAATGCGGTTGAAAATAAAGCATTACGAACGAAAGAACTTTAAATAGTTAACAATTAAACTTTAACCTAATCAGTCTCCACTCGACATAATAATATATCCTTAAAAAGGTGAGCCGCCCCCTTCTATGATAGTAGTAGAAGGAGCCGGGCGATTAATAGAATTAGCTATGATAAAAGCGAACGCTGAAATAATGATACCTATCATAAAAACATTATAAGCAATGCGTACTAATCTATATTTTCTTCCCAATACTATCCCGAGATAGTAGATATCATCGACAAGGGTGCCATATAAATAATTGGGATCCCTCATCATAGTACTCATTCCCCATTTATAATCTTCCAGTCCAGTTTTAAAAAAATTGCCAAAAAATAGCAGGTTTGTTTTCCTGTTTAATATATCCTCCCGGGTAAATTTTCCTTCCGTGATCTTTGGCCTGGTTGCCAGGATAGATATTACGATTGTCGTCAATGCGGTGGCCAGGAATATAAACGTTGGGATAGCCAGATACCTGTCAACTTCAATTTTCCGGATAAGTACGGATAGGATCAGCGAAATAATGATAGCATTGACACTGATCAGTATGTTGGCTTTATTATCGGCCATTTCGCTAAGCCGCATATGATTCTCAGACGTGAGGCGAAGCATGGTTTGAATACCTTTGGTAATAAATCCGCTTTGTTTGTTTTCTCCATTTTTCTTCTTATCGCCTGGCTTTGCTTCCGGCAAAACCGTGTTGCTGCTATTTTCCCGCTCCAACTCTTCAACCTTCTTCTTGATACGTACTATATTTTTTTGTTTTTCTGCTTCCAGCAGGTCTTTACAATAAGAAGTATAGAACTGGTGTGATTCCAATAAAGTGAGTGTATTCTTTTGCCAATCCCTTACCATTATATCCAGGT
>CAMLEX010000279.1 GCA_946479055.1 uncultured Bacteroidota bacterium
TATAGCTTCCTCATCTTAATATTCTTAAACCATACTCCACTCCCATGATCCTGTAAACAGATATATCCTTTCTTTGTCATGTCATAACCAGGTGTGTCTTTCCACTTACCTGTTGCTTTACGCTGATTCCAGTCTGGTGTCCAGGCTTCATATTCTACCACTTTTACACCGTTCAGCCAATGCTCACGATGCGCCCCTTTCACTACGATCTTCGTGGTATTGTATTCACCAATCGGTTTTGTGGGTCTTGACTTGGTTGGGTACATAGCATAGTTGGCGGCTGTCTTTTGCCAGTCTTCCAGTTTACCAGGATAACCTTCATCATCTATCAATTGATACTCCGGTCCGCTTTCATAGGCAGCACCTTTATCTTCCGTTACATTGTACATGATACCGCTGTTACCGGCAGGTGCAATTTTCCAATCAATCAATAATTCATAATTTTCATATTGATCGGTTGTAATCAGATCTGCACGGAGATCGCTTTTATCAGTTTCACTTCCTTTGCAATAGATTTCTCCATTTTTTACACCCCAGCAATCCGCTGGTTTGTTTTGATACATGCGCCAGCCATTAAGGCTTTTACCATCAAACAATAATTTCCAGCCGGCCTTTTTTTCCGCTGCTGTCAATGTATTGTCCTTTTGTTTGTAAAAAGAAAATAAAGCCATACTGCCAGCTATTAAGATGATTGTAAATATTATTTTCTTAACCATTATTGTTGTTTTAAACATTGAATAAGTTTTTAAATTATCAAATAGAATTCCATAGATGAACGCTTCACTCACCATTCACTACTTACCACTCACTATCCTACTTTCAACTTAACCGGATCCCACTTCACCGCTTTATCTGTAAAGTAACTATCGTTGCACAGCAAAGCAGGTGCAGCAGCACGATAGCCAAACAATGCGTCTTCCATAACCGATTTCTTATCGCGGATAGCTGTAAAAAAGTTATTGAAATGATCGAAGTGTGCTCCCCTATAGCCTTTCTCTACTTCAAATACTGTTGTATTTGGAGGCAGTATTCTTTTTCGTTCATATGCAGCCGGGTTATCTTTATTTAATTTAGTCGCCAGCAATGGATCATCGGTGGCAGCATAAGCTTTGTTCCGGCTCAGTGTTACTTTATCCCATTCCACATTCATACTACCCTCACTACCTACTAATCTTAAATAAGTACTGTCTGCAGTTCCATCTACAAAGTTTACCCGCAATGACAAATTGAATGCAGGATGTTCCGGTGTTTCGGCATAATCAAACATACCCATCAGTACATCCGGTACTTCACGGCCATCTTTCCAATAGCGAAGACCGCCCATCGCCATTATTTTTTCCGGTCCTTTGGAATTGGTAATAAAATGAAGGCTGGAGAAAAGGTGTACAAACAGATCTCCTGATACACCTGTACCATAATCTTTGTAACAACGCCAGCGGAAAAAACGTTTGGCATCAAAGGGACGATCAGGATATTTATTTAAAAACATTTTCCAGTCCACCGTTTTTTCCGAACCATCTGCAGGTATTTTATACTGCCATGCACCTTCGGGGGAATTGCGTGCCCAGAATCCTTCCGCATAATTCAGTTTGCCGATTGCTCCCGCCGCCAATAATTCTTTTGCTTTTTCATTTCCCAAAGAACTTACGCCCTGGCTGCCTACTTCAAACACTACTTTATTTTTATTCTGAGCTTCTACTACAGCGCTACCTTCAGTTATATCATGTACCATTGGTTTCTCACAATACACAGCTTTGCCACTATTCATCGCCGCAACGGAAATATCCTTGTGCCAATGATCGGGTGTAGCAACTATTACCGCATCAATATCTTTACGTTGTAATATTTCCCTGTAATCTCTTGTTGTAAAAATATCGTTGCCATATATTTTTTTTGCTTCTGTCAAACGGCCATCATACAGATCGCAGGCGGCGATCAATTTAACACCCGGAACAGTAATAGCGGTGTTTGCATCTGCAATGCCCATACCTCCGGCTCCTATCAATGCAATCTGTAAATTATCATTAGCACTGATTTGGCTCAATCTTTTAAGCTGTTCAATTTTTTCCGGATTGTTTGCGGCTCTTAATACTTCCGGAACAAGCGTAGCTCCTACTACACCTGTGGTGATTTTCTGAATAAAATTTCTGCGTGTTGATTGTTTACTCATTTAATTCCTGTTTTTATTTTTTGTTTACCAACTTATATGCTACCGATATTCAGCACCTACGGCGATAAAAGATATTTTCATGGTTTTTATTTTCCAAAAATCCCATCAATCCCACAAATCCCGGTTCAGACTAATTCTTCATCACCACCTCATCCAAATTCATCATCACATTCGCCACTACTACCAGCGCTGCTGTAGGTGCGTTTGTATGTTCACCATTCACTCCTATCATTTCACAGGTTTTATCCGCATCTGTTTTAAACTCATTTAATGCTTCATTATACAGATCAACAAATACTTTTAATTTTTCTCCTGGCAAAGATTTATACAGCATCAGTTCAAATCCTTTTGCTATCTGATCGGTTACATTTTTACCAGCTTCTTTCTGCATGCGATAGGCGAAATGGCGGGCCATATCAAGATAAGCAGAATCATTTAATGTAACTAATGCCTGCAAGGGTGTATTGGTACGGATGCGACGAGCCGTGCACAAGACTCTTTGTACTCCATCAAAAGAAATCATGGAAGGATACGGCGCTGTACGTTTCCAGTATGTATAAACAGCTCTGCGGTATTGATCCTCGCCTTTACTATTCTCCCATGTTGCTCCATTGTACGGTGATAACCAGATTCCTTCAGGTTGCCATGGCATCACACCCGGTCCATACATTTTTGTACTCATTTCACCACTGACACATAAATGCTGATCACGCAATTGCTCCGCACTTAATCTCACTCTCGGTCCCCTTGCATAAAATTTATTAGCCGCATCTTTTTCTTTCCCTTCTTCCGTCAGTTTTGAATCTTGCCGGTAAGTAGCACTCATGACCAGTTCTTTCAACAATTTTTTAATGCTCCATTGATGATCGTTCATCAGCTTCCAGGAAAGATGATCCAACAATTGCTGATGCGTGGGCGGACTGCCTTGTGTACCCATATCTTCCAGCGTTTCTGCTATGCCTGTTCCAAAAAGTTGTTCCCACAATCTATTCACCATTGTTCTTGATACAAGCGGGTTTCTTTTATCAATTAGCCACATCGCCAGGCCCATCCTGTTCTTCGGAGCATTAGCAGGCATCGCAAAACTCAATGAATTAGGTACGGCCGGTTCTACCTGTTTTCCTAAAGTCAACCTGTTACCCCTTTCAAATACGTTGGTCTTGCGCCACATCCACGAAGGATTTTCTACCATCACCGGGGTGGTGGGAACATCTACACTCACCAAATCCCAGAATATTTTTTTATTGACCTCATAACCTGCTTTTCCTTTGCCGGGAATCTGAGGCGTAAAACTGAACCAATCAAATACTATTGCAAACTCATTCGTGTTTTCGGGCAACGTTGGATTTTCATAGGTAAGATAAACATCGTGTATGCCGGTTTGCGGTGCAAAATCAGCGGATTCTTTTCGCCATTTATTAACGGCTTTGATAGGTATGGTTGCCAATACAGGGCCATCAGAAGAATCGATCCGTATTTTTAAAACTCCTGTTTTTTTATTAGAATAAAAATTCCAGATCATCTGGTTGGCATTTTGAAGATCCACTTTTTTCAATCTCGCCGACGCATGATTGCGGAACATCAAAGCAGTATTATTATTACCGATCACTGCATTTTTCATACTATCGGCAGTAGTGGAATTAATAGCCGGTTGCCAGGTGCGTAAAAACTTTCTGAACATTTCAGCTTGTTCATGGGAAGAATATTTTTTTATCCATTCGGTTAATCCTGAAAGTTGCTGTTTCAAAGTGTCATTGAATTCACGCAACAAAGGATATTCGCCTGGTACATCTTCATCACGGGTATTATTGAAGTAAGCAAGAAACTTATAATATTCATCATGCCGGAATGGATCATAAGGATGACTATGACATTGTACACAGGCAAACGTAGTACTCATTAGCGATTCCCAGGTAGTACTTACCCTGTCCATTACCGCCGCTGTTCTGAATTCTTCATTATCAGTACCACCTTCATCATTGGTCATTGTATTACGACTGAATGCAGTAGCGATATATTGGGCATCGGTTGGATTTGGCAACAGGTCGCCGGCGATTTGTTCTTTCAAAAACTGGTCGTAAGGTTTGTCTTCATTAAATGCTTTGATCAGCCAATCCCTGTATTTCCAGATATCTCTTCCACCATCAGATTCATAACCCTTTGTATCTGCATACCGGGAAAGATCAAGCCAGAGAGAAGCCCATCGTTCACCAAAATGTGGCGAGCCCAGCAAGGAATCAACTAATATTTCATAAGCCTTATCATCATTGCTTTTTAAATATGCCTGTGCAACAGATGAGGAAGGATACATACCGATCAGATCAAGACTTACTCTTCTTAGCAATGTTGGTTTGTCTGCCTGTGCCGAAGGTTTTAATTTTTCATCTTCCAGTTTTGCATAGATGAATTTGTCAATATCATTCCGGATCCATTTATCATCTGTATCCGGTGTCTCCACTTTTTTTACAGGCAGATAAGCCCAGTGATCACCCCACTTAGCGCCTTGTTTAATCCATCTTTTTAAAATACTTATTTCGTCCTTACTCAAAGGTTCATGTTTATAAGGCATTCGTTCTTCCGGATCATTGACAGTAATACGGCGGATCATTTCACTACCTTCCGGATCACCTGGAATAATAGCTGGTTTACCAGATTCTGTTTTTGCCAAAGCATCCTCACGAAATAATACACTGAACCCTGCTTTTGCTTTTACACCACCATGGCAGGTAATACATTTTTTATTGAGGATGGGTTTTACGTCAGCGCTGAAATCCACTTTTCTGGAAGGTACCAGCACCAGATAGCTTATTACTGCCGCTATTAATAAACCAATGACAAGAAGTATTTTTTTACTAAGAAGAAATTTCATAATGGCAATCAGGGAATAATCAGTTTTACACTCTGGTTTGTAAATTCACCTTAACTCCTTAAAGTTAAGGTTTTTGACAAGGCGATTCAATCCAAATATGTATCAATCGTTTGCGCATATATCGTTGCATGTTGCAATGATATACAGAACAGAAAACAGAATTTTATCATTTTATGAAAAATGGTTTTTCCTGGTTCTTATTCCTTGCGGTGTTTGTTTTGTCATTTTGTAGGACATATCAAAATTAACTATAAATTTTCTCCTGCCAAATTTTTTCAAAAAATTGATGCTCCTGTTATTTTATATACCCACGCATAATGGCAAGGCATATTACCCGGATTCAGATCCGGAGCAGTTATCAGCACCTTTCCCGCTTTCTTTTTGAGACGGACAGAACCATCAAAACCCGGCATCGATACCCTTTCTGCATTCTTAATTCCCTCCACTTCAATTTCCTTTTTCCATTTAGTAGTGATCACATACAGATCGTTTCCTTTGCGGGTATAAAAAATATCTGGGGGTTTATTTTTTGGCGATTCTTTCCACGCAGTTGTTTCATAAATTGCTTCACCATTTACTTTTAACCAATCGCCTATATCTTTTAAACGTTGCTGCATAATAACGGGAATTGTGCCATCTGCCGCTGGCCCGATATTTAATAAAAGATTGCCGCCTCTTGATACAATATCAATCAGCATATGTACGAGTTTTTCACTGCTCGCATATTGCTCCAGATTTTCATTGCGGTTATAGCCAAATGATTCGCCAATTCCACGACATTCTTCCCAGGGCTTATCCATGCTTGATTTTCCACTTCCATATTCAGTAGTAGTAAAGCCGCCATTTTCACGTCCACCACCCCAACGATCATTAGTAACCACTGTATTTTTTACTGGTGATTCATTATATAACCAGCTCAGGAATTCACGGCTGCGCCAGGTAGTATCTGATTGATCCCATTCCCCATCAGGCCAGATGAGCTCGGGACTGTATCGTGTCACAAGATCCTTTAACTGTGGTAACATGTGCTGATCCACATATTTTTTTACATCCTGTTTGTATAATGGATTGTACCATTCGTACAGCGAATAATAAAAACCCATGTGAAGTCCTTCCTTTTTTACAGAAGCAGACAAATCACCGGCAAGATCGCGGTGTGGCCCTGCATCTACAGCATTCCAGTTCCATGATTCACGACTGGGCCATAGAGCAAATCCGTCATGATGTTTGCTGGTTAGCACAATATATTTTGCACCGGCGTCTTTAAAAATTTTTGCCCAATGATCAGGGTTGAACAATTCGCAGGTAAACTTTGGAGCAAAATCCTGGTATTTAAAATTGGGGCCGTATGTTTTTTCATGAAAGTCTGTAAACTCTTTATGAATCTTCAGCTTTTTATTATTTAATCGTTCCCAATACCATTCAGCATAATTGCTGCCAAAGCCATCCGCATTGGAATTGGTAGCCCATGAAGGCACTGAATACAAACCCCAATGAATGAAGATGCCAAATTTCGCGTTGGTAAACCATGCAGGTACAGGTCTTTTACTCAACGATTGCCAGGTTGGCTCATACTTTTCCTGGGCAACTGCGGATAAATGAATAACTAACAAAGCGATCACTAAAAGATGTCGCATGCAATAAACTATTTTTTTTGTTAAGTAGAAGGAGACATTGTTTCTAATAGGCAGTTTAAAAAAACGATGATGTACTATACTATTTTGATAAAGAAATTTCCAGGTGGATTCTTGCAGATAAACTTTCCGGTTTTTTGTATCC
>CAMLEX010000280.1 GCA_946479055.1 uncultured Bacteroidota bacterium
TTTTATGGATTATTTGCATAAACTGATTATCCAGATAGAACTTCATTCAGTGGAGGGTATTAAGGAATGTTTTGCACACGGCACTAGCCCTAATGATCATTTCAGGGGCGAGCCTCTGCTTTATGAACTAACCAGCGAATATACCCGCAGTCCCCGCTTTAAAGATTGTGTAAAAGCTTTTGTGGACCACGGGTTGGAGTTTGACGATAAGATATTGTTGGCGGTACTTTTGGATGACGCAGGATCTCTAAGCGATCTTCTCAGGAATGAACCAAGCGCTGTTTCAAAAAAATATACACTTCGCTGTGCCTATACGCCTTTGTATGAAGCCACTCTTTTACATATCTGTGCTGAATTCAATCATGTATCCTGTGCTGAAGTATTGATAGCACATGGAGCTGATATAAATGCAACTGCCGGTGTTGACGAATATGGTTTTGGCGGGCAAACTCCCATCTTCCACACGGTCAATCAAAACTCAAACAAGTCTGCAGAAATGATGGATTTTTTATTGTCACATTTGGCTGATCTTGAATTAACCGTTCCCGGCCTCATCTGGGGCAAAGGATATGAGTGGGAAACACTTATTCCCGCGGTTAACCCTATCAGTTATGCAATGATGGGACTTCTTCCACAAATGCACAGGAATGAAATGATCATTTCAATAGTTGTAACAACTTTATTAAAACACCGGTATGGAATTAATTATATTCCTGGCAATGTGCCCTGTGCTTATTTGAAAAAATAAAGGATCGGATGGAATTTTATTCAGAAGTACTTTGCTCCGTTTAAAAATCATTTAATCGGCTACAGTTATTTTAACGGCGATTGTAGAACTGCTGATGTTTATCCGGGATTCGCCATAATTACAACCGTTGGAAATATCATCTTCAGCTTCAGTACTATGTGACAATAAAACTTCATCAGCACCATTGAAGCCGGCTGCAGGCATATATTTATAGACCAGGAGGCCGTTTTCAGCAATACCTGTTTCACTAACACTGTAATGAGCGGCCTGCCTGATAATACCCAGGTTGCCCTTGATAGCCACATCTAATACATAGATTTGCCCGGGTGCGACTTTTGCAGTGATTATCCTGTCGGGCTTTATTGTTGTTGGTGAAAAACTATCTTTAGAATTTTTGGAGCAGGAGAGGAGCAGTACTAACGAAAAGAACAGAACTGCTGAATAAGCAATTGTCTTATTCATAACTATTAGTTTGTTATAAATTTAACTTTTTTTGAATGCGAGTACAAAAAAAGCTTTGCACATAACAGTGGAATCGTTGCTTAACTAAAATGCCTTTGTGAGTCAAATCAAAAAGGCACAATAATTTATTTATCAGTTATCCCGGGTTTACTTACGATCGATATGAGCTGTCATTTTCCCGTTGGAGATATTCATCAAACTTCCGCTTGCATCAAAAACCTGGCCGCTGAAAGTGATGGTTATTGTATTCTTTACCGCATCATAATTAGAGATATTATAAGTCATGATAGCACCAGGATCATTGTTTGACGAAGAAAAGATCGCATCCCTGCTGCCGGCTGAACCGGAATAATTAAATGAAGTGGAATGGTTTGATCCGCTGATACCGGAATTATATGATTTGACAGCAAAATCCCGGTCGGCTAATGATATTGCCATCGTTAATAGTTGGCCAGATCCTTTGTGTGTTCCTGTCATACTAAGCGTATAAGTATTGTTACTTTGAATCGTTGTGTCGAGAACAGGATTAACTAAAAAAACGCCGACGTAATTTTTTGTACCATCTGTAAATGTCCAGGTATTTAATGCGACTCCATAGGGTGGATCATAATCACTAGCATGTTTCATGCAGGAAGAAAATAATAAGGTCATTGAGGCGAAAAGAGAAAAAATTAGTGTTCTCATTGGTATTGGTTTTATAATAATTGGTATTTGATAAAATGCTATTGTTATGTCAAAAGTTAAAAATGAAACGTCAAAATTTGGAATCCCTTTTCACTTCTCACGTTTCACTTTTCACGAAGCGACAATTTCAACTTGACCTGGCACTAGTTAATCCTTAGTTCTTCAGTATCGTAAACTCTACTCTGCGGTTCAGCTGCCTGTTCTCAGGTGTATCATTTGGCGCTACATGTTTTGTTTCTCCATAGCCCTGCGACCTGATCCTATGCGCAGCGATCCCTTTTGAAAGTATATATTCCATTACTGACCTGGCCCTGTTATCACTCAATTTAAAATTATAGTCATCAGAGCCATAGCTATCAGTATGTGCACTCATCTCAATTTCAATAGCCGGGTTTTCTTCCAGCAGCTTAACCACCCTGTTCAACTCCAGGTGAGATTCGGCCCGCAGGTCCCATTTATCAAAATCAAAAAATACATTGTTTAAACGCACTACCTGCCCAACCTCAATCGGCACCAGGTACAGATCTTTATGTATTTCCTTGTAACCCATTTTTATCAATGAGTCAAGATTCAGGTTTTCTGATTGGGCAAAAAATTTATCGGCTGTTGCTTTTATCAGATAGTTTTTATCATATGGCAACACCATATTAAAGGCGCCATCGTCAGGGTTGGAAATACCATTACCTGCTTCTACACCATCGGGCAATGTTTCATATACCAATGAAGCACTAAGTGGCTCGTTGGTTTTTTTGTTATATACATTACCTTTTACCAATACAACAGGATCAGGTTTTTCTCGTTCCAATAGTTTCACTCTTACGATATCGCTTTCGCCATAAGTATCGGTACTGTTGGTGAGGTAAGCATATTCG
This sequence comes from uncultured Bacteroidota bacterium, assembly GCA_946479055.1. Next base: position 2,767 of record CAMLEX010000280.1, read on the forward strand.
CCACCGGCATCCAGTGTAAAAAAAGCATCCCATTCGGGAGTATTGATAGGTGCACCAAGATTTACCGGTTCACTCCATTTCGTCCACGTACTGTCTAAGCGTTTGGTCATCCAGATATCATTATCGCCAAGGCCACCAGGTCGGTTGCTACTATAATATAAAGTAACGCCATCTGCCGCCAGGTAAGGAGTCATCTCATCCGTCTCTGGCCGGTTTATTGTTTTGCCCAGGCTTTTAGGCTCAGACCATGTTTCATCTTTTTGCAAAAAGCAAGCAAAAATATCATTATTATAACTGCCTTTAGTAGGAGCCAGGTATAGCAACAAGGTCTTTCCGTCATGGGCCATCGTTGCTCCATTCTGTCGGCCATTATCATATTTCTGAAAATTTCTTATACGCAATGCGTTGGGTTTGCTCCATCCGCCATTGATCGTTCTGTAGCTCATGCTGACACCATTGCCAACATAGTCGCCGTTTATAAATGCGTTCCTGATTAGTATCTTATTGTTATCCGGCGAAATCCAAAACACGGCATTGTAATGATAAGTGTTCAGCGGATAACCCAGGTGAATAGCGCCGCCCCATTTGCCCGAACTGTCTCTTTCCGAATACCAGATATCCTGTGAGTTGCTGATAGACCTGTACTTGGTATTAGCCGGATCATTTTCGCAGATAAAGAATAACAAATTACCATCAGCGGATACTGTGGGTCTTAATTCCGGTAAGGCAGTATTGATATTTGGTCCTAAATTCTCAACCTTAATAATTGTTTCAGCTTTAATGATATTTTCTTTTTGGGCTATTAATGTTCCCGCGGTATCGCCGGCTGGCTGACCTATAGCATAGTATACGCATGCAGAAAAGATAAAAAAGAAGGTGGCTTTTTTCAAGACAGTGGATTTTGACTATTACTGGCGTAAAATAATGGAAAATAATACAAATTTGAAACGAAAAACTACTTGTGTTTTTACGTATAGTGTAAGGTTGCCAACCTTCAAAAGGTTGGCAACCCTTATTTAACAAAATCGCTACGTCTGTATTTTACCTACTGAATGTTGCCAGGATTTTTATACAGGCTGGCCTTGATTCAGCTTTTCTGGAAATTAAAAACCCAGTGTTTACCATATTGGTCGGTAAGTGATCCATACATTCCGCCCCAGGGCATATCGGCTAGCGGCTCTGTGACCTTACCACCTGCTGAAAGTTTTGAAAAGAAAGAATTCAATTCATTTTCGCTGTTACAATTAACGCAGAGATGAACGGTATTACCTTCTATCTGTTTTTCCCTGTTTAAATCAGAGGCCATAATAACTATATCACCGCTTGTCAATGTAGAGTGCAGGATATTGTCCTTCATTTGCGGGGGCATTTGTGCAGCCATTGCAGGCATTTCGCCAACCGTTTGTAGCGTAAGTTCTCCGCCCAAACAGTCTTTATAAAAATTCATTGCTTCGCGGCAATTGTTGTCAAAATTTAAATAAGGATTTAATTGTGCCATTGTCTTTAATTTTTTTGATTATCCAAAACTATTCTTTGTGTTCAGGATGGGCAGTGTGTGAAAACGACTTTAAGAGGGGTAGAATGCGGCCTATGTCAACGAGTTGACTTTAGCCATCGCGGCATGATCGCCTATTTAAGTTTAATATAAAGGAAGACCCGAATGAGCGGTAAGATGCAGGTGTTATACTTTCGGCTTGATTGGTATCCATATTTCTTCTTCAGAATCCGGATCGTTATTCTTATACTTTTCTCCTAATATTTCAAAATGAGGTCTGCTGTCTAACGTATATTCAGAATTGGGCAACCAGGTTCCTAAAATATATTGAAATGTGCCGGCTGCTTCATTTGCAGCTCCCTTGTATTGAAAAACAGCATACAATCCACTTGTCAAGGTAAAGGTTTCCATTTCATTGGGAACTGTATCAAAGTTGGTTACTTCAATGGCCGCCCATTTTTCAAATGCTGTATCGGGATTAAAATTGTTAAAAAACAACGGAGCATAAATTTGCATTGAATAGAGTTCTATGCCAACGTTATTTTGAATTTCTTTTCGCCGGGGCATAAAGCTTCCCCAGAGCTCACCCGTTTTATTGTCAGAAAAAGACATGATCATTCGTTTACCAACTAATTTTTTTTCAGCTAAAGTTTCAATCCTCGGTTTCATATTAATTCGGTGTGTCTGTTTCAATAGCATACTTGTTCAAAAGTCCAATTCATCCTGTCATTAGAAAATTTGGAACCTGGAATAAGCGCTATCCTAATGAAGTCCAATGGCATCTATGTTTGATAAATAAAAATCTTTGGAAACAAATTTCTCAATCACTTGTTGCTAAATAACAAAAGCAAGGATAAGCTTTTTGCCATAGCTTTCCCAGCGTGTTAAAGCAGTATTAAGTGCTGTTATCATAGAAGCCCGGGTTTGCTTTTTACCTTTGGTAACCGGAACGATGGATTTTATATTCACATCCAGGTTCACCTTAGTTGCAAACCAGGTAGTATGCAGACGTGGTATGCCCATCCCCAGTATCATACCCGGTAACCCATGAATTCCTTCAGGGCCACCACTGATCATGATCTCATCAGTATAAAATGCAAAAACAGCAACCGTATCAAATAGAATACCGATGGCTTTTCGGCATTCAAATCCCGCAATGTTTCGGGTATCTGCAGTTATTTTCCATTTGATCTTTAATAAGCTGTCTTGTACCAGGTAGGTTTCTTCATAAATGGGCTTTTTAGTTATCGTATTACCCGTAGTATAATCATTATACACCGTATTGTCATCTGCGAATGGCTGAAACCACATATTCCTTGGTATTTCCGCTTCTTTGGTACGCTTATAAACGGATTTGTTTCCCTGGCAGCTAAAATTAAAATAGCTGATGGTTTCTTTGGGCATGTAACTTTTGCCTCGTTCAAACCATTCAGGTTCTATTTCTTTCATCAGCGGCCATACAGCTACCGTTTTTACATAATCAATGCTTACCTTATCTAAAAAGATCTGTTGAGCTCTTAATATAAAACCAGAAAGCAAAAAGATAAAACACAGTGCGAATTGCTTTTTCATTTGTATAATTTATTGTTTTTACCAAAAGTAAAATTGCCATCAATGATTATTGCTGATGCGCAATAGAAATAATTTATTAATTCCTTATTTTTTTTCCTGCCCCGGCATTTTATTAAAGTTCCAGGCAACGCTGAGCAGGAAATAACGGCTTAGCCTATCATAACGTTGCTCACTAATAAAGTTACTGTTGATGGTACGATTGAAGCCGATGTTCTGGTTCAGGATATCATGAGCGACCACGGCTATCTTCAGCGATTTATCTTTCATAAATTTACGGCTCAGCTCAGCATTCCAGACCGTGGTATTTACATTATTCGCGAATGCAGCGGTTTTTTGTCGCAGTTCCATTTCTACATTCGATTCCAGTTCAAAATTCCATGGAAGCTTTACATATCCTTCGGCTCTGCCACCGTAAGTCCAGTAATTATTATCTGCTGAAGGGCGAAGTGATGATTTCGAAATATTCCGTGTAACCTTTGGACCTATATTGAAATTATATTTTTCCTTAACGGAATACCGGATAGAATAACGCATGGAAAGATTTGCATAGGTATTAATGTTTTCTTTTCCGTTGATGTAATTCTTTGATCGTCCACCATTGGCCTCAGGCGATAAATCATGGTTAAGCTTTTTGTCGCTTTCTCCCGAGCTCCAATAACCCCAGGAATACCAGTTATTATTTCCGTCCACGTTGACCGGGATATAAGTTGTCTTTCCAAAAGAATCCGTACTGCTGAAATTGGTAATCGCATTCTTAGAAAAATTTATACCTCCGCTTATGTAAAAATATTTCGCACTGAGTACTTTATAATCATGCAAACTAAGATTGATGCTATGGTTAAAGCCCACCTTAAGATCAGGATTGCCAACATAAATACTCAATGGATCATCGTTATTGCGAAGGGGTTGAAGCTGCGTGATCGTAGGCTGAACGGTATTGCCGCGATACGATAATGAAAAACCGGTCTGCGCCTTTAACTTA
>CAMLEX010000281.1 GCA_946479055.1 uncultured Bacteroidota bacterium
ACCTTAAAAAGATTAGAATATCTGCAGGATAAAAATATTCATTTCATGGGAATGGGTGTTAGCGGTGGCGAACATGGTGCCAGAACAGGACCCAGCATAATGCCCGGTGGGGATAAAGAAGCCTGGACCCAGGTAAAGCCTATTCTTGAAGCCATTGCTGCTAAAGTGAATGGCGACCCTTGTGTGGCCTATATGGGTAACAATGCGGCAGGCCATTATGTAAAGATGGTACATAATGGTATTGAATACGGCATCATGCAAATGATCAGTGAGATATATGATTTTTTAAAAAGAGGACTTGAGCTTACAAATGATGAAATGCATTCGGTCTTCAAAAAATGGAATGACGGAGAACTGCAATCATTCCTTATAGAAATTACCGCTGATATTTTTCCAAAAGCAGACGATCTGACAAACAACAGGCTTATTGATGTCATTTTAGATAAAGCAGGTTCCAAAGGCACTGGGAAATGGACATCACAGGAAGCTATGAACCTTCCGGTACCGTTACCTACTATTGACATGGCTGTTGCCATGCGGGATATTTCGGGCTATAAAGACGAAAGGTTACAGGCAGCAACCCTATACAAACCGAAAACTAAACGCTTTACAACAAACAAAGAAAAACTTATTCAGCAATTACATGACGCATTTTATGCCGCTACGCTTATTACCTATGCGCAGGGATTATCTATGCTGCATAAAGCGTCTGTTGAAAGGCGGATGGATATTCCATTAAACGATGTAGTAAAGATCTGGCGGGGTGGCTGCATTATCCGTTCAGCCCAGTTGGAAATATTCACCGCGGCCTATAAGAAAAAGCCCGACCTGGCTAATATTTTATTAGATAAAAAAATTGCAGCCATTATAAAAAAGAAGCAAACAGGATTACGGAAAATGGTTCAGCAATATGCAGCCGCAAAAATTCCTGCAGCAGCATTGATGAGTGCATTGGCTTACTTCGATGCTTATACAACTGAAAGAATGGCTACCAATCTTATCCAGGCTCAGCGGGATTATTTTGGTGCTCATACCTATCAGCGCCTTGATAAAGAAGGAAGTTTCCATACGGAATGGTAATAACAAGTACAAGATCAGAAATACGAAGTAAGAAGTCGGAACGGAATATAGTGAAGAGATTATTTACAGATTGAATGCTTTACCCTAAATAGAATAAGTATCATTTTTTGATTGAGTTTTCATTTACCGCTATCCGTCAACAGATAACTTAAATTTGCGATTTTAATATCAACCCATAAATGGAAAAGAAAACAAATTTGCCCCCTACTATACTTTTTATTTTTGGCGGTAGCGGCGACCTGGCTAACCGTAAACTTATCCCGGCTATATATAATTTATTTCTTGATGAACAATTGCCTGAAAAATTCATGGTGATCGGCGTTGGCCGCACTCCTTTTCCAGACATAGACGAATACCGCAATAAATTATTAGAAGGAATAAAACAATTTTCACGTCGTAAAGACAAAATAGAGGAAAAATGGACATCCTTTGCTCCCTTGATCTCCTATCATGAAATGGATCTAACCAGCGACGCCTCTTACGATAATATGAAAAACTGGATCAGCGAAAAAAATAAAGAATGGGGTGTAATACCTAACGTTCTTTTTTATTTAGCTGTCGCGCCGCAACTGGCACGGGGAATTGCTAAAAAATTATCCTCACAAAAAATCTGTGAGGATTCACAACACACAAGAATTGTTTTTGAAAAACCTTTTGGCCATGATCTGAAAAGTGCACACGATCTTAATCAGTTATTAAGCAGCATGTTCAAGGAAGAGCAGATCTTTCGAATAGACCATTACCTTGGCAAAGAAACGGTACAGAACATACTGGCTTTTCGTTTTGCCAATGCCATGTTTGAACCTATCTGGAACAATCACTACATTGATCATGTGCAGATCACTGCCGCGGAAACAGTAGGCGTAGAAGACAGGGGGGGGTATTATGAACAGGCAGGAGCTTTAAGAGATATGGTGCAGAACCATGTATTGCAATTGTTGTGCATGATCGCCATGGAACCGCCCACCTCTTTTGATTCCAATGAAATTCGGAATAAAAAAGTAGATGTATTAACAGCTATCCGGAAAATAAATACGGATGAAGTACATGATAATGCAGTAAGGGGACAATATTCAGAAGGCTGGTTGAAAGGAGAACAGGTCCCCGGATATCAACAGGAAAAAAATGTAGCTGTCACATCTCCCATAGAAACTTTTGTTGCAGCTAAATTTTATGTAGATAACTGGCGCTGGAAAAACGTTCCTTTCTATATCCGCACCGGCAAGCGCATGCATGAAAAGACAACCTCGATAACTATTCAATTCAAGGAAGCGCCGCATTATTCATTTCCTCCGGAAGCTGCTGATACCTGGAGACCCAACAAACTAACCTTTAGCATTCAACCGCAAATGGATATCCGTATCCGTTTCCAGGCAAAACGTCCGGGGACAGAAATGGTATTGAACCCCGTGGATATGGTATTTAGTTATGCAACTACTTTTGATGAGCAGGAACCAGAAGCTTATGAAACTTTGCTCGAAGATGTAATTGAGGGAAACCAGACATTATTCATGCGGGCCGACCAGGTAGAAGCAGCCTGGGAAGTGATCACACCTTTATTGGAGGCCTGGCAAAAACGTCCGCCTGTTGATTTTCCTAATTATTCTCCGGATAGCTGGGGACCCGAAGATGGCGAGGCGCTGATAGCAAGGGACGGGCATTTCTGGGCCAACTTTCCTATACAAAAAAACGGCACCAATAAATAAACGATTATGCAAGCATTTGTATCCAAAAACAGTGATGAGCTAAGTGTGAAGTTTGCTGACTGGCTGGTGGAATATATTGATGAAGTATTAAGCAGGCAAGACCGCTTTACACTTGTTTTGTCAGGCGGTAGTACACCAAAAAAATTGTATAAACTCCTGGCATCAGATAAATACAGAGACAAGATTGACTGGAGTAAACTTCATTTTTTCTGGGGAGATGAACGTTTTGTTCCGTTTGACGATGAAAGAAATAATGCAAAGATGGCTTTTGATGAATTGCTTGACCATGTACCTGTTAACAAAAAACATATTTATATAATGGAAACAATGGGACCGGAACCTGAAGAATCGGCCATTGATTATGAAAAAATTCTCCGTAATTACTTTGACAATAAAACAAATACATTTGATCTCGTCATACTGGGCTTGGGTAATGATGCACATACGCTTTCTTTATTTCCCGGCTATGAAATAATAACGGAAAATAAAAAATGGGTCTCCGCTTTGTACCTGAAAGAACAACAGATGTACCGTATTACATTAACCGCCGCTTTGGTAAACATGGCTTCAAGGGTTGCTTTTTTAGTAAGTGGGGGTGATAAAGCTGCTGCATTGTATCATGTTTTCGGCCCCGAACATGATCCCTATTTATATCCCGCACAGATTATTCAGCCATTTAATAGCGAATTATACTGGTTTTATGATGAAGCGTCTGCAGCTGATCTATAACACATTCCATTAAAATAATGGATCAATAGCGCAACGATGACCAAAGGGCTTCCGTCATAACTTATACCAAGCACCATTTTTATGATCATTAAAAAACAAGTTATCACTGTATGTACACTTGCTGCCTTAGTTATTGGTGGTATAGCAGCAGTTAACCTCCCAAAGGGAAAATATAAAAACCTGAAAGTTCTGCCCAAAGATATCAGCGAACAAAAACTGGATAGTATAATGGAATCTTATTCCAAAGCCCTTGGTAGCAGTTGTAGCTTTTGTCACGCAAAAATTAAAGACTTTCCTGATAGTCTTGATTATGCATCTGACGACAATACAATGAAAGAAAATGCAAGAGAGATGATGCGAATGACCATCCTGATCAATAAGACTTATTTTCATTTTGATAAAAATGAAAAACCGGAATACCTGAAAGTTGTTAACTGCAAAACTTGCCATCGCGGAGAACCCTATCCCGCAGATTAATCTTACGGGCAACAAAATACTTTACCTGAATTCTGATAAAGCAACCCCCATTATAATCAGATGAAAGTATTTCTTCATATCTGTTTAGAATTTCAGAAACAGACTCTAATTACAAAAAGAAGACAAAAGCATAACTGAAGAATAATAGAAAAATATACAACAATCGTTTGCGTATTATTACGAAACAACTATACGCTTTTACTGAATTTTAGTATAAACCATTACAATCAAAGACTATGGAAAATAAATGGTCGTTATATTTATAGTGAAAATTCCGTTATGACGATGCATTCCTTATCCTAACGAAAACGAATTCTATGACCTTATTTAAATTGATGGGATTAGTCTCAACCTTTGCGTTAGCACTGCCCCTCATTCTGCTTATTACAACAAAACTGGCCTGGTACAGAAGCTTTCCAGCATTATTTTTTTACTACCTTTTAATATTAAGTTTTAATTTTCTATTGCTTGGATATATCAGGATAGATGGCAATTTTAAATATTACCTTGGCGTCACCTGCAATTTAATGGACACTCCGCTTATGTTAATATTCCTGCTTTATTTCAGTAAAACGCTGGCATTCCGGAAAAGGTTAATGATCGCTATTTTAAGTTTTATTGTTTTTGAAATCATAATAGTAGCGATCTATGGCTATAATACAAAAGCAACAACAATTATCCTGGCGCCAGGTTTGATTATTTCACTTGCTATTTCTCTGCTTTTCTTTATACACCAGGTAAAGATTGCTGTCGTCTATCATAAAGCCGCCGGTAAAGCGATCATGGTAGCTTCACTGCTCTTTGCCTATGTTGGCTATTGCTTTGTGTATTCAGTATATTATCTGATAAAACCAGATTTTAAAGACGATGCGCATTTGGTCTTTTTTCTTATTACTATTTTTTCTTCAATAGCTATGTCAACCGGAATATATCTTGAAAGAAAAAGAGTACGGCAATTAGTAGAACTGCAAACCACACGGGAAGAACTCAAAGCAATCTACGGCGAACAAACAAAAAAAATGGCCGCCCCTTTCGAGCCAGCCATGCTTAATTTCGATAAAAAGCAGTGGAATTAAAAACAATATTTTCCTTCGGCTATCATTTTATCAGCTATTCTCCTTCTTGCATCTTTTGTATTGAAAGGTTCAGCCTTGGTAAAGCGTTTCAATCCCATCAATATCATCCGTTGTTCATCACCGTCAGCAAATGCATTGATAGCATCTTTTCCTGATTTGTTCACTTTATCAGCTGCATCATATAAATAAGTACGCATCATATCCTGGTAAAGCTGTGTAGCGGCCTCTTCCTTCTGATCTGTCATTTTCATTACACGAAGTAATACACTTTCTGCATTGAAAGTTTCTATTGCCATATCCGCCAGGTTCATCAACACTTCCTGCTCATTTTCTATTTTCATCATCAGTTTTTGAACGGCTGCTCCCGCTGCCATTAGTATAGCTTTCTTCAGGTTGGCCACTAATTTTTTCTCCTTAGCAAAAGGAACTTCATCTTCAGCACCAAAATCAGGAATGCTCATTAACTCTTTCTGTACATTCATAGCCGGCCCCATCAGGTCCAGTCTTCCGCCCATTGCTCTTTTCAAAGTCATATCCAATGTAAGCAGACGATTAATCTCGTTTGTTCCTTCATAGATCCTGTTGATCCTGCTATCACGATAAGCCCTTGAAATATTATACTCAGCGCTAAATCCATTACCTCCATGTATCTGTACTCCCTCATCTACTACAAAGTCTAATACTTCACTTCCATATACTTTCAACATGGCACATTCAATCGCATATTCCTCGGCAGCACCCAACAATGCTTCGTTGAAAGGCTTGCCTGCTGTCAACAGTTCTTTTTCTTTTTCATCGATCCAGTCAGCAGTACGATACAAAGCGGATTCTGCAACAAAAATTTTAATGGCCATCTCCGCCAGCTTATGTTTGATAGCGCCGAAATTGGAAATGGGTTGTTTGAACTGTTCTCTTGTCTTTGCATATTCAACCGTATAGCTCAATGCTCTTCTTGCACCGCCTGTTGCAGCAGCACATAATTTCAAGCGGCCAATATTCAAAATATTAAAAGCTATTTTATGACCTTTTCCTACTTCGCCCAACAGATTTTCAACCGGCACTTTTGCATCCTGGAAATATAATTGAACAGTAGAAGAACCTTTGATCCCCATCTTGTGTTCTTCAGGCCCCTGTGTAAAACCCTCTGTTCCTCTTTCTACAATGAAGGCGGAAAATTTATCGCCATCTACTTTTGCAAACACAGTGTAAACTTGTGCAAAGCCACCATTAGTGATCCAGCATTTTTGTCCATTCAGCAAATAATATTTGCCATCATCACTCAGCTTAGCTGTAGTCCTGGCGCCCAATGCATCGCTACCACTATTAGGCTCTGTCAAACCATAGGCTCCGGCCCATTCACCGGTTATAAGTTTAGGAATGTATTTCTGTTTTTGTTCCGGCGTGCCAAAATATAAAATAGGCAAAGTGCCAATGCCTGTATGGGCAGCGATAGCAACAGAAAAAGAATGACCAGCTCCCATGTATTCATTCACGATGGTGGATGTTACAAAATCTTTACCCAATCCACCATATTCTTCCGGGAACGATACGGATAGCAATCCCTGCTCACCCGCTTTGGCGACCAATGATTTCATCAGGCCAGGTTCCAGTTTATCGATACGATCAAGGATCGGATAGATCTCAGCATCCAGAAACTGATCACACATGTCGCGGATCATCTTTTGTTCCTCAACAAAGTTTTCGGGAGTAAACGTTTCAAACGGCGATGATTCTTTGATCAG
>CAMLEX010000282.1 GCA_946479055.1 uncultured Bacteroidota bacterium
CCCCAACCGAAAAAGTAAGAGGTGAAGGCAAAGCTTTCTATTCTAACGAAGAGGTGATCATAGCTTACAATGAAGGTGTTGTTGATTTGCATGCATGGATTAAAGTAAAAGCAAACATCCGCAACAGTGATGGATTGTTGGAACATAAATTAATAGAAACAACTGTTGGTCGTGTGATCTTTAATCAACACGTTCCTGCAGAAGTTGGTTTTGTAAATGCACTGCTGACCAAAAAGAATCTTCGTGATATCATCGGTGATATTATCGAAACTACCAACGTTCCAAAGACAGCTAAGTTTTTGGATGATATCAAGCAACTTGGTTTCCGTACAGCCTTCCAGGGTGGATTGTCATTCAGTATTAATGACCTTATCATTCCTGATATTAAAGAAGAGCTGCTGGAAAATGCAAAAGGTGAAGTAGATGAAGTATGGGACAACTATAACATGGGTCTTATTACCAACAACGAAAGATATAACCAAACAGTAGATATCTGGAGCCGTGTAGATACAAGGATCACGGAGACATTGATCCGTGAACTGGCTAACGATAAACAAGGATTCAACTCTGTTTATATGATGTTGGATTCCGGTGCCCGTGGTTCTAAACAGCAGATCAAACAGTTGGCTGGTATCCGGGGATTGATGGCTAAGCCAAGAAAATCAGGTTCCAGTGGATCCGAGATCATTGAGAATCCAATTCTTTCCAACTTTAAAGGCGGATTGAATGTATTGGATTACTTCATCTCTACCCACGGTGCCCGTAAAGGTTTGGCGGATACCGCTCTTAAAACAGCGGATGCTGGTTACCTGACTCGTCGTTTGGTGGATGTAGCCCAGGATGTAGTTATTACTGAAGAAGATTGTGGTACACTGCGTGGTATTGCTACTACTGCATTGAAAGATAATGAGGACGTCATTGAACCATTGGCAGACAGAATTGCCGGTCGTATATCATTGCATGATGTTTACGATTTACAAAATGACGTGCTGATAGTTGCAGCCGGTGATGAAATTACCCCTGCTATTGCGAAGAGAATTGAAGATGCAGGTATAGAAACTGTAGAAATTCGTTCTGTACTTACTTGCGAAAGCAAGCGTGGATGTTGCGTAAGATGTTATGGTAAAAACCTTGCATCAGGTATTCGTGCACAAAAGGGAGATGCTGTTGGTATCATTGCTGCCCAGTCAATCGGTGAGCCTGGTACACAGTTGACACTTCGTACATTTCACGTAGGTGGTGTGGCTGGTTCAGCTTCAGTTGAGTCTACATTGATCGCTAAGTTTGATGGTACCATCCAATTTGACGGCTTACGTTCTGTAATGACCGAGAACAATGAAGGCGATAAAGTTCAGATCGTAATTGGTCGTACAGGTGAGGTTCGTATCATTGATACCAAGAATGATCGTCTGCTGATCACGAATAACATTCCTTATGGTGCTACCATGAACGTGAAAGACGGGCAGAAAATAAGCAAAGGAGATGTGATCTGTACATGGGATCCCTATAACAATGTTATCATGGCGGAGATCAATGGTACATTGAAATTTGAAAATGTTATCGAGGGTGTTACTTATCGTGAAGAATCAGATGAGCAAACAGGTCACAGAGAGAAAGTGGTTATAGAAACCCGTGATAAGACAAAGATCCCGTCGATAGTATTAGAAGGAAAAGAAATTAAATCATACAACCTACCGACAGGTAGCCACATCATTCCTGATGAAGGTGATGAAGTAAAAGCCGGACAGGTAATTGTAAAGATACCTCGTGTATTAGGCAAGTTGAGAGATATCACCGGTGGTCTTCCCCGTGTTACTGAATTGTTTGAAGCAAGAAACCCAAGCAACCCATCCGTTGTTTCTGAAATTGATGGTGTGGTAAGCATGGGAGCAATCAAACGTGGTAACCGCGAGATCATCATTGAGGCAAAAGATGGTGTACAGAAGAAATACCTGGTACCATTGACAAGACAAATTCTTGCACAGGATGGTGACTTCGTAAAAGCAGGTAATGCATTGAGTGATGGTCAAACATCACCACAGGATATCTTATCTATCCAGGGCCCATTTGCGGTACAGCAATACGTAGTGAACGAGATACAGGAAGTTTATCGTTTGCAGGGTGTGAAGATCAATGACAAACACATTGAAGTGATCGTTCGCCAGATGATGCGTAAGGTGAGCATTGTTGATCCGGGTGATACAAGATTCCTTGAAGATGATTCTGCTGATAAATTTGAATTCGTAGAAGAGAACGATTACATCTTTGATAAGAAAGTGGTAACAGATATTGGTGATTCAGGCAAGCTTCGTGCAGGACAGATTGTAAGCCTGCGTGAAGTAAGAGAAGAGAATTCAATCCTTCGCAGAAATGATAAGAAGCTTGTTGAGTTCCGTGATGCACAACCTGCGACATCTTCACCGACTTTGTTAGGTATTACCAAAGCATCATTAGGTGTACAAAGCTGGATCTCTGCGGCATCGTTCCAGGAAACAACCAAAGTACTGTCATCAGCGGCCATTCATGGTAAAACAGATGATATGCTCGGGTTGAAAGAGAATGTTATCACAGGTCACCCGATCCCGGCTGGTACTGGTTTGCGTGAATTTGAGAATATGATCGTAGGAAGCAAGGAAGAATATGAATTGCTGCAAACTACACGTGAAGCGATGACATTTGATGAAGAGGAATAATGTGCAAATTTGCAAATATGCAAATGTGTAAATGATATTAAGGAGCGAGATTTATTCTTGCTCCTTTTTTTATCGCGGATTTTATGGATTTAAAATGATTTCGCATAGGCTGATATCATAGTTTTAAAAGGGATATCCATAAATAGTAATCCTTTTTAATCCGTGATCGTTAAGTGTTTCATAAAGTAACCTGAATCCCTATCTTTGCCCACCTATTCATCATTAATTTGCAAAAAACAATCGAATGAAAAATGGTTTGCTGATTTGGAATGTATTATTAACGGTTGTTGCCGGATACTTACTCTTCTCACATTTTAATAAAAAAAGTTCCGGTATAAAAAACGGGATGAATTTATCAAAGGATTCTTTATCCATTCACAAGCCTTTTCGCATTGCTTATTTTGAAATGGATTCTGTTCAAAACAATACATCGCTTGTAAAGGATGTTCAGACAGAGATTGAAAAAAAGGAAAAAGATTTCACTACCCAACTTTCCCAGCTTGAATATTCTTATCAAAGCAAAATACAGGAATACCAGCAAAAGGAAAAAGGTGGCACAATGACACAGGCAGATTATGAAAAAGCACAATCTGATGTCAGGCAACTTGAATCGCGGATTAAAAACAGAAAGCAGGAGCTTGATCAGCAATACCAGGAGTTTATGATGAGAAGCCAGTTAAACCTGAAGAAAACAATTGAAGAATTTATTGCCGAGTATAATAAGGACAAAGAGTATTCTTATATAGTATCGTATGAGCAAGGTTTGTTTTATTATAAGGATACTATTTACAATATCACTGATGATGTAGTAAAAGGACTAAACGAGCTGTATAAGAATAAAAAGAAGTAAAAAAGTATTTTCCCCTTAGAAAGTCCTTCCAATAGCATGGAAGGACTTTTTTTGTTTTATCGGGTGTTAGTAAAATGAAGTGAATTACTTATCTTGATAACTAAACCAATTTACATGGCAGAACAGCAAACTTCTTTCAAGCCAACGCTTAGTTTATTCGATGGAACAATGATCGTAGCAGGTTCAATGATCGGATCAGGAATTTTTATTGTCAGTGCAGACATTGCCCGGAATGTGGGTAATGCTGGTTGGCTGATAGCTGTCTGGGTTATTACAGGATTTATGACTTTGACTGCAGCATTGAGTTACGGAGAATTGAGTGCCATGTATCCTAAAGCCGGTGGTCAGTATGTTTATTTAAAAGAAGCTTTTAATCCATTAGCGGGTTTTTTGTATGGCTGGAGTTTTTTTGCTGTGATACAAACAGCAACCATAGCTGCTGTTGGGGTTGCATTCAGCAAATTTGCCGGTACTTTTATTCCGGTATTGGATGTAAAGGATGCTAATATGATCACACAGATCGGGATCTTTAAAATTTACCCGGCGCAATTTGTTTCCATAGGACTGATTATACTTCTCACCTATATTAATACCCGCGGTATAAAAGAAGGAAAGCTGATACAAACAAGCTTTACTATCGTAAAATTATTATCGTTGTTTGGGTTGATTGTTTTTGGTTTATTAATAGCAGCAAAAGCGGATGTATGGAATGCAAACTGGGCTGATGCCTGGAGCATGACTTCAAGAAACGCAGAAGGACAGGTTGTTGGAGGCGTAGTTGGAAGCGCCGTACTTGGCTCCATTGCAGCTTCAATGGTGGGATCTATTTTCAGCAGCGATGCATGGAACAATGTTACATTCATTGCCGGGGAAGTAAAGAATCCTAAACGAAATATTGGTCTGAGTTTATTTTTAGGGACATTGATCGTAACCATTATTTATGTGGCGGCAAATTTTATGTACATCAGTGTTTTGCCCTTAAGTGAAGTTGCCAGTGCGCCACAGGACAGGGTAGCTGTTGCCGCCAGCACAAAAATATTTGGGAATATCGGTGCTTATGTAATTGCAGTCATGATCATGATCTCAACATTTGGTTGTAACAACGGGCTTATTCTTTCCGGTGCACGGGTATACAACACGATGGCAAAAGATGGCTTGTTCTTCAGACAAGCGGCGAAATTGAATAAAAACAATGTTCCGGAATTTGCTTTATGGATACAGTGCCTGGTAGCATCATTGCTTTGCTTAAGTGGTAGATATGGTGATCTGCTCGATATGATCTCGTTTGTGGTGGTTCTGTTTTATATGCTTACTATTATTGGCATTTTTATTCTTCGTAAAAAAAGACCGGATGCAGAACGTCCTTATAAAGCTTTTGGTTATCCCGTATTACCAGCCTTGTATATTTTAATGGGGGCCGCATTTTGTATTCTGCTTATCATTTACAAACCTCAATTCACCTGGCCAGGATTAATTATTGTACTGTTAGGCGTTCCATTGTATTACCTGGCTATTTCTCAGCGACAAAAAGTATCGTAGATGAGGTTTGCAACTATCCAAAAAAATGAGCTCATTATTAGTGCTCATCTAAGGATAGTTGAAAAAAACTGGAAATTCTTCCTGTACAAAAGGCCTAATTTCGGCTGCGAAAAACAGTTGATATTATTATGTCAAAATACACATTAGCACTACACGGTGGCGCCGGTACCATATTGAAACAAGATATGACGCCTGACCTGGAAACCGCTTACCTCGCAGGTTTGGAAGATGCATTGAGGGCAGGTTATGCCGTGCTGGAAGAAGGTGGTACTGCCGTCAATGCTGTAAAAGCAACGGTTGTGGTATTGGAAGATAATATGCTTTTCAATGCTGGAAGAGGTTCTGTGTTTACCAAAAAAGGATTGCAGGAAATGGACGCCGCCATCATGGAGGGAGCAACATTGAGTGCAGGAGCAGTAGCCGGTGTACGCAATGTCCGCAACCCAATAGAATTGGCAATGGAAGTAATGCGCAACAGCAACCATGTATTTCTCAGTGGCAAAGGCGCCAATGATTTTGCTATCAAACAGGGAATAAAATTAGAGCCCGATGAATTTTTCTTCAGCCAGTTCCGTTACGATCAGTGGAAAGCTATCCGTGATTCAGATAATTATGCATTGGATCATACGCACCAGCAACTGGAAGAACTGATGCGTGATAAAAAATTCGGGACAGTAGGTGCTGTTGCCTCCGATGCGCAGGGAAATATTGCCGCTGCCACCAGTACCGGTGGTATGACCAATAAAAAATATGGCCGCATCGGCGACAGCCCGTTGATAGGCGCCGGCACTTATGCCAATAATAAAACCTGCGCCATCAGCGCCACCGGCCATGGCGAACCTTTTATCCGTGGTGTAGCAGCTTACGATGTTAGTTGCCTGATGGAATACAAAGGACTTAGTTTACACGAAGCCATGAACATAGTAGTGAATGATAAACTGGTAAAGCTCGAAGGCGAAGGCGGTATGATAGGTGTGGATGCACAGGGCAATGCCGCGATGATCTTTAACAGTGCGGGCATGTACAGAGCAATGAGAAACAGTGATGGGGAAGGTGAAGTAGCGATATATAGCTAGAACCACGATTTGAAAGATTTGAAAAGATTAGGAAGAGAGTATTCTTTGTAATCCTTTTTTTCTTTGGTGTTGCTGAAATTTTTGTGCTGAAGATGAGAGGGAATACTAATAGCAGTGTACAGATAAGTTTTTTATGTAGCCAGCTTCATACTTACTTGCATCGTTCGTTGCTTCGCACTCTTCATCGTTCTGTAATTCTATTCAGCATTTTGGAAATGTACTTTTTGTTTTCGCTATACTTTATTCGTGCAGTGGTTGAAAAAAAACACCAACAGCGGCGTAAAAAAATATTTTGAGAAAAGATGCCCCTATATCAATCGGGCATTATATCGAATTGTCATTACAAATTTCAAGTAGCATTCATTAATCACGCATCGGGAAACCAATACCAATTGTAAATCCTATATAACTAAGGTTAGAAATATCATCCTGTTTGTATCCGATATAATTATAATTAACACCAAGGTTTACGCCTACTTCTCCCTGTTTGCGGAAAGGGATATAAATACCCACTCCCGGCCTTGCCGCAAAGCCTATTTTATTATCATCGTTCGAGTATTCACCAATGAACTGCCTGTTGATCACAAATGTGCCCCCAATGCCTGCACTGGCATAAGGTTGTACCCTTGCTTCCGGCATAAAA
>CAMLEX010000283.1 GCA_946479055.1 uncultured Bacteroidota bacterium
GAATGGCACCCATACTATGATGCTGGGAAAGTTGTGAAAATCCTGCATGATCTCATTCCATTCCATCCGAAAAATAGATTCAGATTCCTGGGTTCTTTCTTTGTCTGTAGCACCGCCATAAACACCGGGACGGGATTCCCATCTATTTCCCAAATCACCGCTCGGCATATCCTGCCAAACCAGCATCCCCATCCTATCGCAGTAATAATACCAACGGGCTGGCTCTACTTTCACATGCTTTCGAATCATGTTGAAGCCCATCGCTTTTGTTTTTTCAATATCAAATTTCAGGGCCTCATCCGTTGGTGCTGTATATAAACCATCGGGCCACCAGCCCTGATCTAATGGGCCGTATTGAAAAACGAATTGATCATTCAACAACATTCTTTGAATGCCATTTTTATCAGGCTTCATGGATACTTTGCGCATGGCAAAATAACTCTTTACCTCATCCACTACTTTTCCTTTGCGCAGAATAGTATATTTTAAATCGTATAAAAAAGGATTGTCCGGCGACCATAATTTTGGATCAAGAACAGTCAAAGAACCTTCGTTATTGGCAGCTACAGTTTGTTCTGCAATTTTTGTTTCACCATCCCAAGCGGTGATCATTACCTGATCACCAGCTTGTATGTTTTCAATCTTGGCATTTACACGAATCAATTTTTGATCAATATCCGGTGTTTGCTTTGTTTCAGCAATATAGGTTTGCGGAACTGTTTCCAACCATACCGTTTGCCAAATACCGGTAACAGGAGTGTACCAGATACCATGAGGATTTTTAATTTGTTTACCTCTTGGCTGGGGGCCATCATCGGAGGGATCCCATACACGAATAGCAATTTCCTGTTTTGATCCTTTATTTAACGCTTTCGTAATATCAATTGAAAACGGATCATAGCCGCCCTGGTGGGTACCAACTTCTTTCCCATTTACAAAAACAGTACATAACCAATCTACCGCACCAAAATGCAAGAGAATATTTTTGTTTTTTCTATTGGAAACAGATATGGATTTTTTATACCAGAGAACGCTATCCTTACCTACAGTTTTTCCTACACCTGATAAAGCTGATTCTACTGCAAACGGAACAAGTATAGAACCTTGTGTTGTTGCAGGAATCATTTGTTGTTCCTTAGGTAAAATTGAATATTGCCAGAGTCCATTCAGGTTTGTCCAATCATTCCGAACTAAATGTGGCCTGGGATATTCAGGCAATGGTTGGGCCGGAATGATTTTTTCCGCCCAGGATGTAGTGATCCTGCCTTTTACTATTTGCCAATCTTGTTGTGCCTGGAGTGTAGATCGAAAAAGAACAAAAGAAAAAAAGAGGTAACAAATTTGTTTCATGCTACGGTTATTAATGATAGAATCTTTTTTATGGAATATGTACCGCTCATAAAATCAGAACGTAGCGGTTTATATACAGTTGCTTAACGAAAACAATAATTGATTTTTCGACGCTAAAAATCTAATTCTCAACAGAAAGGTTGGCTGTCTCTGAAAAGTAATTTATGCTTTTGCGCCGGAATTTCCTAAAAAGTATCCTCTGGTTCAAGGTTCATCCTTTAGATAATTTTTTTTATATTCCAGTGGCTTCCCCCACTCTATACAACTCGGAAAGATTTTGAGTACGTGATGGATAGCATGAACATGGTTTAATTACCCCTGCTGTTTTTGTTGAGCTGAATTAATTTATAATTTACCAAAAGATATAAAGACTGAAATTGGAAGAAGCTCTCACCCAAAAAATTGTACCCTGAATTTGTTAGAAAGCAATTCAAATTGTGCATATTAAAATTAATGTTCAAAATCTATATCTACTTCGTTTTAAAAAATTGTAACTGTTGCTCATCTTCTTTATCCCATAAAAAGCACACATATTGTTGTACAAAGCAGGCCGGTATTACCTGTAGCGTTTTATAACCCTTAAAGAATGGCTCCGCTTACCTGTATCGCTATTGATAATTCCCTTTTTATCAATCGTATCAATTCTCACTTTACCGGATGAATGAATGATCTGTTCATTCCCCAATAAAATACCTACATGGACGATTTCTTCCTTATCATCAAAAAAAGCGAGATCACCGCAAACAGTTTCTTTTAATTTATTTACCATCCTACCTTCCTGTGCCTGCTGCCAGGCATCTCTTGGAAGATCAATCCCCATCATTTTAAAATTAACCTGTACAAACCCGCTGCAGTCAACACCAAACATCGTACGGCCTCCCCATAAATACGGCGCATTCAGCCATTGAAATGTTAATTGCTTAATCAATTCTTCAGTGAAAGTTTGTTCGTTGCGTTTTCTGAATCCACCTTCCAATTGGTATGACAATTCACCAACCTTCCCTTGTCCATCCAGAAATGCAGGCAATGAAGAACCGCCAGGTACCTGTATTTTCATTCCTTCAAGATGAATGGTATTAAAAAAATTGGAAGTCGCATACTGGCAATAGGTTTTTGCTTCTTCATCCTTTACTTCCTGCAGAAATGTATTCGTCATCCATCCTTCATACTCATCGTGCATACTGCGAATCTTTACCCAAAGGTTACCTTTTTGTTTCAGGACTTTTACCGCTTCACCAAACAATAACTGGTTGATCATTTCGCTTTGATGCCTCGCTTTTCTGCGTACCGGGGCCGCAGGTACTATCACTACTGCATAATCCATAGCTTACTTTTATCGAAAATATCAAAATGTTTTCTATCCCTTTGTTATGAATTTATGTCTTCTTTGCATCTTATATATTGATCCGCAAAGCCAAACTATATAAATCAGAGATGTTGTAAAACAAAAGACCTATTTTCCCTTTGTGAAGGCAGAAAAATACAACCATATCACCGACCAGGAACTGCTTCAAAACTATCAGGCCGACCATAATAGTGAATGGCTAGGCATATTACTGCAACGCTATACCTTACTGCTGCTTGGTGTTTGCATGAAATACCTTAAAAATGAGGACGAAGCAAAAGACAGTGTACAACAGATTTTTTTGAAAGTGATACAGGAATTACAAAAGTATAAAGTTGAATATTTTAAGTCCTGGTTGTACATGGTGGCAAAAAATCATTGCCTGATGAAGCTCAGGGACAGGCAAAGCAAGATACCAACCGAACTAACGGAGAAGCTGATGGGTGCGCCGGAAGAAGAAACCGATTGGCAGGCACTGGTACAAACGGACTATACGCTGGAACTAATGGAAATGGCCCTAAAAGAACTAAACCCTGAGCAGCAGCAATGTGTAACTTTGTTTTACCTGCAAAAGAAAAGTTACCAGGAGATCAGTGATACGACAGGGTTCAGCATGCTGCAGGTAAAAAGTTATATTCAGAATGGCAAACGCAATCTTAAACTGTTGATTGAAAAAAAACTAAAGAAGCCTCCTTCCGATCCCGCCTTTGGCGGGACAGGCTCTCCCCTTTAGGGAGGCCATCGGAGCACAAGGCCAATTTAATTTGAAAATTTTATCGCTTTCATAAAAATGCCCGATAATTTAAAAGACATATTATCCCATCTTACTACAGAAATTGACCAGGAAACGCTATTGCTTTACCTGCAGGATAAACTTCCTTCAGAAAAAAAGCATGAAGTGGAAAAAACCCTTTCTGAAAATGAATTTGCAAATGATGCAATAGAAGGATTACAGCAATTCGGCGATAAAAAACAGATAGCTCATATGGTGGAAAGGTTAAATCGTGACCTGAAAAAGAAAGTGGAAAAGAAAAATGAACGAAGGAAAAAAATGAAACTGAAAGATCAGTCCTGGCTATATATAACCCTCTTTATTTTTATTCTTCTGATCGTTCTTAGCTATATGATCATTCACCGCATGATGCAAGAATAAATTCTCCTATCATTTATTTTTTGCTCTTTCAGAAAAATCGTAACTTTTATAGCCTTTTTTTACTGCTCTTTAAAATTACTTTTTATGGGTACGCTACAACAACTTGAAAAATGGAGCACCACCCATCATCCCAGGTGGCTGGTATTTTTAAGGGTCATACTTGGTATATGTCTTATCCTGAAAGGCATATCATTTATGAGCGACACCGTACACCTTGAATCACTGCTAGCAGAAACAAGTATAACTAATTTAAGTGGCTGGATAGCTATTGTAATCACCTGGCTTCACCTGTTAGGTGGCTTCTTTATCATAGTTGGCCTTTTTACCAGAATCACCACCCTTTTACTAATACCCATTCTATTAGGTGCTGTACTACTCGTCAATTTACCAAAAGGGATCTTTGCCCCTGGATCTGAATTTGGTTTTTCACTGGCTGTACTTATATTATTGATCGTTTTTTTTATCGAAGGAGGAGGACGTTTATCACTTGATAATTATTTCTGGCCTAAACAAATATGATCAATATCTTTTTTTTCCATTCCAATTTTTCCATTGGGTAAACACCTCTTGTGCTAACGGATGCGGAAAATGGATAAATGGTATTTTCCGGTTACTCATTGCGGTACTGATCTCTTTGTAAATAAAGTCATCATCAAATTCAATGGCAGCAGCATCCAATTTTGTGTTGGCATATACTACCCGTTGCGGCCTTGCCCAATAAATAGCACCCAGGCACATAGGACAAGGTTCACAACTTGTATATATTTCACAATCAGTAAGCTGGTATGAATTTAATTGCCGGCAGGCATTTCGGATAGCCATTACCTCTGCGTGTGCTGTGGGGTCATTGGAGGAAATAACCATATTGCAACCCTCTCCCACTACCTCATCGCCCTTCACTACTATACATCCAAAAGGGCCGCCGTGCCCGTCCTGCATTCCTTTACGTGATAGTTCGATAGCTCTTTCTAAAAATCTTCTATCTCTTTCAGTATTCATATATGGATTCTATTATATAATGACGGTAAAATTGGGTATTCCCATTACTTATTCACAGTTTATCACCGACATCGTGCTCAATATGAAGTTAATATTAATTTTAGGTTAACTGGGGCTAATGCTAGTCAAAACTTCATACTTTTTGCCTGATTTCAAGACTTTTTAAAAACATTTGCTATGAAATGGGAAACAGTTACTTCTTCCATCGGACAGACAGTTTATACCTTATGGAATAATGGACGAAAACTGAGCACTCTTGTTTTTAATTCATCGTCAAATGCTGCAAGAATTGAATACGCTGACGAAAAGAGGGTGTTCCTGATTCGTGATGAAGGTTTTAGAAAAAACAAAACCGTATTGAGGACCGAATATGGCATACGTATAGGCCATACAGGTTCGGAAAAAAATGAGAATTTCATTGTACTGAATAATGAACGTTATTTTTATTCGGTAGATGATAAAAAAGAACCTGCTGTTACCATTTATAAAGAATCCATTGATCGTCCTCTGGCTGTATGTGGCTTAGATATAAAGGATGATCTGCTGGCAAAAGCTGGATCCAGAAAACCATTGCAACAAAAAACTCTTTACAGCTTACTGATTGGTCTTTGCTGGTATTTATTTAATCCGGTAGAACCCGAAAAAACGTTGGGCTATAGTTTATAATTAAGCAAGTCCTTATAATTGTTCCCAAACATGTTTTGCAAATTGTTCCAATGAAGGATCTCTTGCACCCATCAACAACAAAACACAATCGGGAGTAAGATGCGATCGTAAAACTGAAATCAGATCATTCCTGTTTTCTACAAAAAAAGAATTCTTACCTAAAGATTTCAGATCGTTGATCAAATCATTAGCCGAAATATCTTTTACGGCTGTTCCGCCGGCATAAAATATTTCGCTCATCCATATTTCATCTTCCGGTCGCAATACCCTGGCGATCTCTTCTACAAAATCATTGCGTAAAAATTTGGTAGGCCCATAGCCGTGTGGTTGAAACCAGGCGATCACTTTGGGAGCAATAGGCTGGCATGCCTGGATAGCAGCGGCACATTTTACAGGATTGTGTGCAAAATCATCAATGATCCAAACGCCTTTTTTATTTCCTAATACCTGGTGACGCCGATAAATACCTTCATATTTTTTTAAAGCCCTTGAGCATGTATCCAGATCAACTCCCAGTTGATTAGCCACAGCGGTTGCCGCCAATGCATTTTCCATATTGTGCCGGCCAACAAGATTCAGGCTAAAATCCGTTTCATTGATCTTAAATAAAATACTGAGACCTTCCTGTCTAAAACCAGTAGCAATATAACCTGCATCAGTATTACCATTCAACGAAAAGTCCTGCGTTATATCTTGTGACAGTTTTTGAGTTTGAGGATGCGATTGATTGACGATAAACTTTTGACTGTTGTTTTTAAACACGGTGAACACTTCCATCAGAACATACATCTCCTTATGATCCTTTTCTACATTTAATAACAATCCTATTTCTGGCTTGTATTGAACGATAGAGCCATCACTTTCATCGGCTTCAATGACTAACCATTCTCCGGCTCCTACTTTTGCATTTCCAATTTTTCCCTCCCTGATAATACTAACAAGGCCGGCTCCGCTAATAATACTTGGTTGAAGTCCTGCGAATTCCAATATATCAAACAGCATAGCACTGGTAGTGCTTTTGCCACTTGTGCCACCTACTGCAATAGTCCTTTTACTGGTTGCAATCAATGCCAGCAATTCAGAACGTTTAATGATAGGAATATTAAGCTGTTTTGCTTTTTGCACTTCTGCAACTGTATCTTCCACAGCCGTAGAAACAACAATAAGATCAGTTTTTTCTGTGATGCCCTGACCATTTTGTGGAAAGCAGGGAATGCCTTCTGCTTCCAGTTTTTCTTTTATCTCATTGGCTCACCTTCTATAAAAAAAC
>CAMLEX010000284.1 GCA_946479055.1 uncultured Bacteroidota bacterium
GTATGATTATGTATTAAGGACTAAGATCCTTGATTATTACCAGGGAAAACAGTTATGGTAGCCGGATTGAGCATTGAACATTGAATCCCGATAGCTATCGGGATTCAATGTTCGATTGGAGCAAAAGCCTTCTTATAAATTACTTAGGTCAACCAGAATTCTGATCGTAATTCACAACCTTTTCCGGGTGCTGAGATTACTTCCAGGTTGCCATTAAACAAATTCAATCTTCCCCTGATATTCTTAAGGCCGATGCCGCTTTCCAGTTTATTAGCTTCAAACCCAATACCATCATCTTTAACACTGATCGTGACTTTTGGCTGATCGATTTCAACTTGTATTAAAACATTTTGAGCCTTGGCATATTTGATAATATTATGCAGTTGCTCTTGTATGATCCGATAGATCATCAACTTTTGTTCGTTATTAAGATATTGATTACAGGTTGAATCATCTATTTCTAATGTAAAATTCAACCCTTTTACCCGGCTGATATTGGCCAGCAGGTTTTGTATAGCGTCCTTCAATTCTTCTTCTTCAAAAACAGGGGGTTTCAGGTTTGCGGAAAGTTGTCTTATTTCCGTTATGGATTGCTCTACCAGTTCCGTAGTTTTTTGTATTATCTCTTTTTCATTTTCGGGTTGACTGGTAATCATGCCGACATAAAGTTTTACTACTCCCAACAGTTGCGCTATATTATCATGAAGCTCCTCAGCCCAACGGTTGCGTTCTCTCTCTTCTGCGTTAATTATATTCCTTGTTATTTCGTTTTTATTCTTTAACTGCTGTTCATGATATTTACGCTGCAATTGTCTTTGCTCGCTGATATCCTGGAGGGCACCGATGATACTATAAGGATTTTGTTCTTTATCCTTTAATATATATATGCGATGCAGAACTTCTTTATATTTTTTCTGGGATGTCAGAAACCGGTATTCTCCCTGCCAGAAATTTTGTCCCGGTACATATATTTTTTTTATTTCCTGTAGTACTCTTTCCCTGTCTTCGGGATGTATATGTTTTTCCCAATATTCAAGTCCATTCTCTTTCACCGTAGCTTCTTCGCCCAGTATTTCTTTTATATTGTTACTTAGCTTTATTGTTTCTGTTTTTATATCATACTCATAGATACCTTCTTTCGTGGCATTCATAACGGCACGATACTTCCTGAGCATTTCTTTGTTCTCTTCCAATGAAGTCATTAATTTTTTATAAACACTACGGCTCAGCGAATAAATAACCATCGAAGAAACCAGGGCGAAAAACAATCCTTTAAAATCCTCTATTGACCGGAGAGTGTCTGTATTGCCACGTGCAAGCCATTGGGCAATTCTCCCACTTGTAAGTATCCATAATGCACTGAAAAAAAAATAATAAAGCGAAAGCCTGGCAGATGGAGATAATCTGGCGAACATAATATAAGGATAAGGTTAACAATCAGAAATTAATGGAAATACTTGAAGGGTTTGCTTAGGGCGGCCATATTAAATTAATCTTTTATAATTACTTTTCAAACTGGTTTAGGGTCATCGGTTCCATTTTTTTTATTATAAATGAAGAGATGCAAAAGCCTGGGAAAATGAACTAACCTGATCGACCATCGCCAACCTGAGTATAATCATCTTCAGACCTCCTTTTAATCATTTTTTTTAGATTGGCGGTAAAATAGATTTGTATAAACTACATTTTATGTCACACTATACCAGTTTAAAAGGAGTTCCATTTTTTAAGCCCGATCCGGCAGAAGAACTATTATATCAAAAAGCAATGTATTCGCCTCCTGTAAATATTGAAGAAACGGATGAACATTATCTTCTATCGGTTGCGGTACCTGGTCTTAAAAGAGAACATTTTGAAATAGGAATAAATAACCAGCTTATTACTATAAGTGCTGCACAAAAGACCGGACACCTTAAAAATGTCAGAAAGCATTGTGAATATGATTATACAAACTGGAACCGACTTTTTATATTACCCGATGATGCCGATATAATTCTTGCAAAAGCGGCATATCGTAATGGAGAATTAAGGATCAGGATTCCCAAAGGTGCAGACGATACAAGTATAAAAGCCCCGCTTAACGTTTACGTTTATTAATTAAAAGGGTATGATATTATATATTTCGTCATATAAAAAAATCAGCGATATCCAGGAAGACTTTAATGCTGCCTATCCTTTTTTAAAAATTGAGTTTTATCAAACTGCCGGCAAACCAGGATCTGCTGTTAGACAGAAACTGAATAAAACCTCATTACTTGCTCTCGCAGGTATGCGAGCCGAAGGGGAATTAGAGATAAATGATGCAATGACTGTAGGACAACTGGAGAAAACTTTTCGGGATAAGTTCGGGATAACTGTCCAGGTTTCCCGTAAATCAGGTACACTCTGGCTGGAAACAACGATGACCGATAACTGGACGCTTAAACAGCAAAATGGTCATGGTAAAGAATTATCCGAGCCTTTACAAAAGAACAATACAATTGATGAGGATAAGTTTGAAGGGGAATAATCATTAATATAAAAGCGTCCTCAATTTATCAAGGCTCCCGATTGTAATTTTACCTTCTTTTATTTCAATCAGTTTTTCCGCTTTAAAATCGCTTAATGTCCTGATCAGCGATTCTGTGGCAGTGCCTACGTATTGCGCAATATCTTCTCTTGATATTTCGATAGGTTTATTTTGTTCTGCAGTATTAAATTTTGTACTGATGTCCACCAATGCCTTCGCTACTCTCTTGCGTAAGGAACTATAAGCAAGATTTAATAACCGTTCTTCTTTTTCTTTTACATTCTGTGTAATGATACGGATGAATTTCGCAGCAATGGTGATGTCACTATAGATCATTTGCAAAAAATCTTCTTTGGGTATTTGCATGATTTCTGCTTCTTCCAATACTACTGTGGAGTCATCATAATTCTTATCGTTTATTAAAGCAGAATAGCCGATAAAATCGCCCTGGCTGAAAAGATCGGTAATATATTCTTTGCCATCGGGATGTGGTTTAAAGGCTTTTACTTTTCCTTTTGAGAGGTAATAAAGATAGCGTGGCCTTTTTCCTTCCTGGTAAAGTGTTTGTTTTTTAGGATACGATTCTATATCATACTGGTCAGACAGCTGCTTTAATAAGCCGGAATCTTTTACATCTTTTATAAACTGCGCAATTCCCTGTTGTGAAGAAGCATACCCTGAATCAAGAATAGCGACTTTTTTCAACCGTATCTCAATGGCATTAAGTAGTTCAATATCATCAAAAGGTTTGGTGATATAATCATCAGCTCCCATTTCCATTCCTTTTCGAAAATCGCTGCGTTCTGTTTTCGCAGTTAAAAAAATGAAAGGGATATTCTGTGTTTCAGTATTTTTCCTCAGCAGGTGCAGCACGCCGTAACCATCCAATTCCGGCATCATAATATCACAGACAATAACAGTTGGCTTTTCTTTCAGGGCAACTTCCACACCTTGTTTTCCATTTTCGGCGGTAAAGGTTTTATAGCCTGCCAGTTCAAGTATTTCCGCTGTATTCTCTCTTATATCAGCATTGTCGTCTATAACTAATATGGAGTTCATTTGCTCTTATTTATTGGTATTTGAAATGTAACGGTTGTACCCTTATTTAATTCGCTTTGTAAATGTACATTTCCATTTAATAAATCCAGATAGCGTTTTACAATATGCAGCCCGAGACCTGTTCCCTGTATATTCATTGCGTTTTTGGCCCGGAAGAAACTTGAGAACAAATGCTCCTGTTCTTCCGCACCAATTCCTATGCCTTTATCACTAACCGTTACTTCAGCAACCAGGCCCGTTGTATTACTTGTAATTTCTACCGGGGATCCTTCATCTGAAAATTTAATGGCATTGGTCAGTAAATTGATCAGAATGTTTTTTAATAATTTTTTATCAGTATATACGACCGTATCGCCTGAGTGACGGTATAGGATCTTCTGTCCTTTTTTTAATAATCCTTTTATTTCCTCTGTTGTTTCAGCAATAAATTCTTCCAGGTCAAATTCATTAATATTGGTATCTACCTTGCCTTCATCCAGTTTTCCCAATGAAAGAAAATCTTCCAGTATGTCATTAAGATGTTTTACGGAAGTTTTGATTTTTCCAATATGCCTGTCACGTTTCTCCTGGTCCTCTGCATTTGTATATTTTGACAATAATGAAGCCGAAGAAAGCACTGTACTGAGGGGTGTTCGGAATTCATGGGATGCCATGGAAACAAACCGGCTTTTTATTTCACTTAGTTGTTTTTCCTGGTCCAAAGCTTCACTTAATTCCTGTTGCGACTCTTCCAGTTTTTGTAAAGCTTCTTTTAAAATCGTAGTCCGTTCTTCTACTTTGGCTTCGAGTTGCGTGTTAAGCTTCCGCATATCGCTGGTCATTTTTTCCAGCTCTTTTTGTTGCATCAGGATATCATTCTCTATTTTTTTTCTTTGTGTAATATCTACTATAAATGCAATGACGAAAAGCTCTTCTTCTTTTTTATAGTGACTTAAACTGACTTCAACCGGGATATTGCTGCCATCTTTTCTCCTGCCATAAAGGTCGCGGCCATGGCCCATTACACGGTTAGATGGCTTTTCATAAAATCCTTCACGCAGTGTGTGGTGATGAGGTTTATATTGATCAGGAATCAGCACTTCAATAGGTTGACCAATAAGCTCTTTGCCACTATACCCAAACATCCTTTCAGCTGCAGGATTTACCAATACAATTTTGCCATACTGCCCTGTGAGTATAATTCCTTCTGTCGCATTTTCGAACAACGATGTTAAGTGTACCTGGTCAAGCATCAGTATGTTATTTCAATGAGTAATTGACGTAAATATAGTAAGGATCAATAAAAGAGGCAGATACTTTTCGGGATAAGTTTATAACTGTAAAAATCCACGTAAAGGAATACTATACAGCTTGTATACATTGTTTATTGGGGGAGCAGAATTTTTTTACTTCACTTGCCAGCCCGGCAATATTTTCTTTTTTTACATTATTAAAATCCGTCAGCATCCCTTTCTTTTCGGCGGGATCTTTGGTCAATCTTGCTCCCATCTTCAGCATAAACCTGTCAGTCCACGAAAGCTCGTTGAAGATCATCTTACCGGGGTAAAAATAAAATTCACTTTGGTTCCTGATTTCTTCTGGCACACCTGAACGGATATATGTTTCCAGTTTTTCTTTTTGATCCGGTGGCGTAGCGGCTACCTGGAAAAAGAAAATTTTCTTTCCTTTTAATAATGCCAGGTTAGCTTTCAGCCATTTGCTGATCTGTAATTTACCAATATAGACACTGCTGCCGATCACTAAAAAATCATAGTTTGACAGGTCATTTCCATCTATCTTATCAGAAGCAGCAATTGGTAAATTCAATTCTTCTCCCAGCCATTGGGCGTATTGCTGTGTGGCGCCATATTTTCCTTTATAAACAATGATGCCCTTCATAAAATAAAATTTAATTGTTTTTAGATATTTTTTAATTCTTTTTCGACCTGTATCGCTTTTGGAAAAAGAATTTCATTTTCAAGATAAATATGCTGAACAAGATCTGCATCCAGTTCTTTTAATTTTGAAAGAGCCACTGTATGTGTAATGCAAGCGCCGGGTGGGGGCATATAGTTATTCGTCAGTTTGCGAAAAGCGTAAAGATATTTTTCAATATCATCCTGTTCGTGTTGTATCATCGCTTCAATGGGCTTTCGCAAAGTTCGTACTAATAAGCCTGCATACGGTTCACGGCTTTCATAAGCATGGAAGACCTGTTTCAAATAAGGGAAGATAACTTTTTCTTCCTGCTCAAGATGGGGTACTAATTCCCCGTACAATTGATTGAAGGCCTCCATTAATTCGCGGAGGTAAGGGTATTTGGACGAGTGACCTTTGATAAATTTTTCAAGTATATCGGTTATTTCCGGCAAATTGATGACCAGGTAAGCATGATGTACATTGATAAGATAATCAACCAGGAAATCAATGCTCCAGTTTTTAAAATCGATGGAGCTGGATATTTGTATAACACGCATAGTATCGTTCAGTTCTTTTTTCAGAACATCTATATCAACCTTATAGAGTTCACATGCTGCCTTTAAAGGGATCTTGCCGCTACAGCAATAGTTGATATTGTACTTACGAAAAACATCCGATGTGCGGTGATCCTTCATTACGATATCCGTTACAAAGCTCTCGTTACTGATAGTTTCAAATCTTAAATCCATTTATTTTAATATAATATAAATGGCAATAGTAATTTTTTGGAATAATTAATGCTATGATATTTGTCATGTACCAGCCTGATTTGAATCTGTGTCCTGACAGATGAGGGTAAATCGTTAGTTGAGTCATGAAGGCCCCTGTATCCTCGATAATACTAATCCGGGGAAGTTTTGAAAAATATGAGATTGGTGATAAAACTTGAAAAAGCCGGGTAACCTTAAAGAGTTACCATTGAGTAATATCATATTTGCTGTTGATGTTTATCACTATTTAATTTCATGGTCACTAATACATTTGCCTTCATAAAAGAATGATTTTCTTTTATTCGTTAATCTTCAATATTTAAAAAATGCAACGTATTTCATTATTAGCAACTGCTCTACTTATTATTTCAGGCTGTCTGTTTTTTTCTGCTTGCAACAGCGAAGAAAAACCGGCGGAAGGAACAACTGCCCAGGAAACCGCGAAAGATCAACCGGAAGTACACGGAACAGAAGTAAAACCCGGCGATGTTGAATTGACTACTCCACTTAACCAGCAATGGGCGACTGCAGGTAAAGGCATA
>CAMLEX010000285.1 GCA_946479055.1 uncultured Bacteroidota bacterium
GTGCTCTTCCGATCTATTTCTTACAGCTGCTCAAGCTAAATACTGAAAACACAATCCCATATACAACCAGTGTTTTCATACTCGATTTTATATTTATTAATAGTTTCATTTTGAAATGTTTTTTTGGTTTATTTACTTCATTTTTTACAACCCAACTTGTAATCCAAATGTAAATACACGCAGAGGTGGTAGTGATCCTGTGGTCAGGTTTTCAGGATCCAAACCAGGGTAATTTGTTATTGTCAATAAATTCTGTCCTTGTACGTATATTTTGCAACTATTGAAATGGATTTTTTTCTTCCAAGTATCTGGTATTTGCCATGAAAGAGAAAGATTTTTTAGACGTATATAAGAAGCATCAGAAAAACCCGCATCGCTATTAAGAGCAGCATTCAACCAAGCATTAGATAAATTGCTCGATGCACCAGTACTATATTGTTGGATAGATGCATTATCTCCTGATTTTTTCCACCGATTAATCACGGAAAGAGGTTGATTTCCAAAATTTCCAGGGTTGTTTCCAAAATTATAATTCTGACCCATTTGCTTAACAAACTGGAATAAGAAATCTAATTCAAATCCTTTATAACTAAAGCTGTTTTGAAACCCACCATAATACTTAGGAGATGTATTTATAAATACTGTTTTATCAGTTGAGGCATCAGGAGATGATGTTGGACTACCATTCTTATCAGCAAACTGGTAAATGCCAGTCATAGGATCAACACCTAAGAAGTGATAGGCCAACTGAAATGTAATTGGCTTTCCAATAAATAAACCACCAGCATAGTAAGGTGAGGACTCAAGACCATCAAATGCTACTAGTTTATTTTTTGGAAGAGTAAAATTGAAATTGCTGGTCCAGTTAAAATTCTTGTTTTTTAAATTAACGGTATTCAAGGAAATTTCAAGCCCTGTATTTTGAACTGTAGCAGGTAAATTCCTGATAATAGAACTAAAGCCAGTATTTATGGGCAATGCATAATTTAAAAGTTGATTAGAAGAACGGTTATGAAAATAGTTTGTGCTAATCAATATTCTATCATTTAAAAAACCAAGATCCAAACCAAATTGTAATTTCTTTGTTTCTTCCCACTCTAAATATGGATTTGGAAGACCTTGAGGACGCAATCCGATACCTCCCCTATAAGGAAGCGCTATATTGGTTTGGATAGCATATAAATTCATGAATTTATAATCGCCAATTTGATCATTCCCTGTTGTACCATAACTAACTTTTAATTTACCAAAACTTAGAAATGGCAAACTGTTTTGGATAAATCCTTCTTTAGAAAATATCCATGCCCCAGCAACTGATCCGAAATTATTGAACAGATTTTGAGAACCAAAGCGGCTGCTTCCATCTCTACGAGCTGTTAGGTTTAAAATGTATTTGTCTTGCCAATTATAATTCACCCGACCAAATAAGGCATTGTATCTATATACTGAACTAACTGTACTACCTACAGTAATAGTAGTTGCAGCTTTAATATCTTCCAATACCAAATCACTGTTAAATCCTTTTGCAGTTAGTTGTTGCAGGTAACTGTTTTTTTGTTGAATCGTAGCTCCTATCAAAATATCAAGCTTACCCTTTCCAATATTTTTTTTATAATTTGCTTGCGGCTCAATAATCCACGTATTTATTGTACTTGTTGCGAAGCTGGCACTTCTAATTGTACTCGGTCTATCTTCTGGTTTCACTCCGAGTAAACTTCCACCCTGAAATTCATTTGACTCTAACCGATTATACCCGAAACTACTTTTAATCTCCAAATCACGTAACACCTGATAACCTATAATTGCATTTGCTAATAAATTACTGGTGTTATTTTTATACTTAGTGTAAGAATAAGAAAGAGGATTAGTCCAAGAGGAAATAGTAGAAGATCCAGATGCTACGGGTGCCCAGTTAAGCGTACCATCTGCATTATAAATAGCAGGTGCATTGGGTGCCATTCTTATTGCTAAATCGGTCAGGTCTTGAAACTGTAAAACGTTTTTATCTACTAGATAATTACCGGATAAATTGAGACGGAATTTTTGGTTAGCAGATGTATTATTAATGTTGAAATGAACAGAACCTTTTTGGTCAGCCAAATCACCAGGAAATACTGTGGTTTCTTTATGATAACCTGTACCTATCAAAAATTGAGTAGTAGCATTGCCACCGGAAACACTGGCATTCACATCTGTGTATTGAGCAGTGCCACCGATTAATTCTTTTTGCCAGTCTGTATATCGATTGGTATCCCAGCTTCCATTTATATCAACATCAAAAATTGGATTAGGAGTAACGCCATCGTTTAGAAATGCTTCACGACGCATTTCTATGTACTGCGGAGTATTCATTAAATCTAGCTTACGGGTTACTTTACCCCATCCACTTTGCATATTAACGTTAACTCTTGTTTGACCTGCTTTTCCTTTTTTAGTAGTAATGAGAATTGCTCCGTTCGCAGCACGAGATCCATATATTGCAGTAGCGTCAGCATCTTTTAATACATCTATACTTTCAATATTTGCAGGGTTAATAAAACTTAACGGATTGCCTGAACCTGCTGGATCAGGAGATGTATTTCCAGAGTTGCCTAAAATGCCATTCAGTGTTGGTAGTAATTGAGAAGTATAGGGTATTCCATCAATTACATATAATGGATCATTTCCTTTTTCAAGACTGTTTCTTCCTTGAATCCTAACAGTAACACCACTACCAGGCAAACCGCTACTTTGTGTAATAACTAAACCAGGTACTCTTCCTTGCAGTGCTAATAATGGATTACTTACTGGTTGTTTTTCTATGTCTTTTGCTTTTACTGTAAATACATTACTGGTAGACGTTAGTTGTTTTTCGGTGTAATAGCCTTTGTTGATGATGACTTCGTTGAGGGCGGTGATTTTTGTTTTGGTGGTGATGATGGCGGTGCCGGAGTTGGCGGCCATGAGGGAGAGGATGGTGGCGACGGTAATTTCCCTGGTATCGATATTGGTGGCGGTGATGATGAGGGAGGAGGATTCATCTATGCCGCGTAAAGTGAAATTGCCTTCGGCATCAGAAGTTGTTCCTTTGGTTTTATCGTTTTTTATTTGGATGGAGGCGCCGGCGATGGGGTTGCCGTCTTCGTCGGTGATTCGGGCTTTGATGTCAACGGGAGGAGAGAGAGTCGGGAGCCCTGAGTCGGGAGTCAATACAGAAACAGCCGGTTTCTCGGAAACGACAATATTATTATCAACTATGCTGAATGAAACAGGTTGGTTGCTGAAGCAGAGCTTTAGTGCTTCTTCTAAGGGTGTGTCTTTTATTTTAATAGTAACAGGTTTGCTGTTCTCCAGCATTTGCCGAGTAAAGAAGAAACCAATGCCGGTTTGCTTTTGGATTTCTTTAAATACTTTTTCAAGTGGTGCATCCTTTAGCGAGAGGGTTACCTTTTGGGAGTAGCCCCCGGCAGATGCGGTGAGAGCAGCGGCGAGTAGTAAGACAGCTGTGATCTTCATAACTCTGATAATTTGAGTCATGCTCCTCTGGCAGCTAGCGGAGGAGTGAATGGTGCGGGAGATTGCTTTGCTGCGCTGTGCTCGCAATGAATCGTCGCTAGTTTGCTTCGTTTGAGTTTGCTTCGTCGTTCCTTCTCGCAACAAGTCGCTCGCAATGCGCTCCTCGCAATTAACAGTTAGTAAATGCATAGCTTTGCATTAGTTTGGTGATTGAATAGATGATTCCGTAACAGTTTTGTTTATTGATCCCGAACTTGCCAGGAGTGCTACAACACTTCTGGCTTTTTTTTAGAGAGGATCACGACGAACACAAAGGATGCACAATGAGCACTAAGAATACAAACTTTGTGTACTTCGTGGTTCATCGTGTTCTTAGTGAACCTCTCTTTATTTAAGAACTTTAATCGTTTTGCCTTCTATCTCAAACCTTACCTTCTTCGTTGTCTCCATCATTTTTAATACCTGCGATAGATTTGCCGAGCGGGATACGCTGCCGACAAAGTCTTCATCAACTATGCTACCTTCAAACTTCACTTCTACATCATACCAGCGGGCTACCTGCCTCATGACAGTTTGTATTTTATCGCCGGTGAAGACGAAGAGGTTGTTTTTCCAGGACATGACTTGGTCGAGGTCGGGGTGGTGAGTAGTGAGTTGTGAGTTGGCAGTAACAACCGCCTGTTGGCCTGGTTTGAGGAGAATTCCCCTTCGGTCCACCTCCGCCCTGCGGGCACCTCCGCCAGCGGAGGACATTACCCGTACACTCCCTTCGAGTAAGGTGACTTTGATATCGCTTTCATCATCATAGGCGTTTACGTTGAAATGAGTACCCAATACGGTTACTTCCATTTCTCCTTTACTTACTTTAAATGGTTTGGCTTTGTTGTGTGCTACTTCAAAGTAGGCTTCGCCGGTGATGGATACTTTTCTTTCATTACCAATGAAGATTACGGGATAGGTCACTGAACTTCCGGCATTCAACCACACTCTTGAACCATCTGCGAGAGTCATATCAATTACTTTCGATCCTCTTGGATTGGAGAGTGTATTGTAAATGAGTCGTGAGTCGTGAGTTATGAGTCGAGAGTCGTCGTAGATTATTTGACCATCTCCTGTTTTTTGTAGGCTCACATTATTTTCCAATGCCAATTGGCCATTGGCGGCGCTATCGAGATATACGACGCGGCCATCGGCGAGAGTGATCATAGCACGGGTTTGCTTTGGTGCTTCTACGTCAGGTTGTTTCGCTCCGCTTGCAATGACGTTCTCTTTGTCGCGCTTCGGCAGGCTGAGCGTGATATATAGGCCAAGGCCTACTACTAATAATATGGAAGCGGCGACGGCGATCTTTTTCCAGCTGAAGAGCTGTTTTATTTTGCCTTGGGGTACCGGAGAAAGAATTTTTTGAATAATGGCTTTGAGCCTGCTGTTGCCGGTAGAGATATAGGCATCGTTGCGCAGGCTTTCCATGAGTATCGCTTTTACAAAAGCTTCATTTTCTTTTTTGCTTATCAGTAAGAAGAGCTCATCAAACTCCTGCTGGCTGGCGGAGTCGTCAGTCAGTTTTTGGAATAAGAAGCGTAAGCGGTCATTGAGCTCATTCATTGCAATAGATGTTCAGGATTTGATCATGCCAGGTTCACAATTACATAACATGCACATAATAATAGACGACTGTCATAAAAGGTAACACTATTGTAAGTGAAAATAAATTTTAAAATATTAGGGTTTTTGATGCGCCGGGGTTGCATTTTTTAGTTTAGCCAGGCAAAGCAAACCCCGGCGGAACAAGAGGCTTGTATATGAAATAAGCTTACCGGAATGAGCTAAAGAACTGTTAGTCCTTTGTAAAGGCCAGTTGGAATAATTCTTAAACTACTGCTGGTGCTGTCAATAAAATAAAGTGGGAGAATTAAAATGATTTTAAAGATTAAGAAATTATTAAAAAAAAATAATCAAGCTTTTCGCTACCCCGATTTTATAATTCAACAATCAAAGAATAATTGTCGCCAGATTTTGGAGGATGAAAAAAACGCCCGTCTGTAATGAGTTTGACGAACATTTGAATTGATTGAATCGGCTTCTTTCGGAGACCAAAGATAATTATTGGCTATACGCATGAAAATTATAATTTTCGCTCACCCAACAATTGAAGTTTTTTATGTAATTCTGGTTTATAATATTCTGTCATTGGAAGATAACTGCCATTAATAAAGACACAATCGTTTTGAATCTTTTCCAAATGAATGAGGGATATAATATGTGAACGATGTATGCGGCAAAATCCAGCATGGGGCAATGCATCCAAAATTTCTTTGAGCGAATGCGGGGTTTTATAATTATTGTCAGCAGTATATATTACAATATCATTTACCTGCCTGCTGGCATGAATGATAGCCTCATAGGGTATTGTAATTATGTTGCCACAACTGACAAAATAGAAAGAGGAATTATCCCTACAAGGCATTACGGTGTTCTGATCTGGTTGATGAAGTAACTGAATAGCTGACATTTTAAAAAAAGATTCCTCAATCTAAGAACATCTTTTTCTAAGTTTTGTGGTTTTATACGAATAGCCATTATTGGTGTGCGGACAGGTAATCTGCAAGCATGGATTATTAGAAACCAAACAAACATTTTGCTGGTTAAGCCTATATTTTTTAGCTTTATATAGATAAGGAGAATGTGGTAGAAAACGTGAAAAAGCGGCAGCGAACTAAGATCGCGACACAAATTTGACACAAATCATTTACAGAGGAATTAGAGTCAGGGAGTTGGGATTCCAGTCCCGGGCACTTGAAAACCAACCACTTAAAAAGGTCGCAACATCGCGGCCTTTTTTATTTGTGCGCAATTTTTGTAAACTCAGAATTAGTCTGCTCCAATGGCCCACATATATCCTTGAATTTGACTTTTTTATCGCCGTTGAAGTTTGCAAATTCATAGCGCTATATACAAAATAATCTAGCCGTTACTTTCAAGAGCACTTATCCTTTAAAATGGAATTTTAATATCACTTGCTGCCAAATTGGAACTGGCCTGAGCAACTAATTTCTGTTTGTTATTAAAAACATCTGCATTAATGTTAATAATCGATTTTCCTTGCTTAATTACTTGTGTGCGGACAACAACTATTTCACCTTCTTTAGCGGCGGTAAAAAAATCAACATTTAAATTAATACTTGGATAAAAGCATTCTAACCCTAAGCAAAAAAAATTAATACCCATACATTCATCAATCATTCCACAGATTACCCCACCATGAAGCATTCCGACAGG
>CAMLEX010000286.1 GCA_946479055.1 uncultured Bacteroidota bacterium
AATTAATACCGCCTTTTTGTTCTGCTCCGGTCAATCCAAAAACCATGTGAATTTTGTAGCAAAAGTTGAGTGATTTTAAATCCAAAAAAATAAAAAACTAATGGCTAACCTGTTCATAATCTATGAACTAATTCACTTGATTTTTCAAAAGAAATACAAAGTTACATTCGTATTTAAATTTATTATTATTTGATACATTACAAGGATTTATCCAAAATTTATCATCCTAATCAAATTTTAGCCAAAAAAACGAAAATAAATATCGATAAAATCGCGATTTAAACGTATTATTGCTGTATTGTTTTTTTTACTAATATTAAACCCCCACTTCTGATTATGAGTACAACTAAAGTGAAACAGGTGGCCCCATTTCTAATATTGCTGGCAATAGCTATTGCAGCAATTTTTGTGAGCCCCGCAGCCTCATTCGATCCAGCATCTGTTTTAGGTGAAGATGGAAAAACGCCCAAGTATGTTTACAACAGCGGTGACATTGCCTGGATGCTAGTATCCTGCGCTTTCGTGTTTTTAATGACCCCTGCCCTCGCTTTCTTTTATGGTGGAATGGTAGGCCGTAAGAATGTATTATCTACCATGATTAAAAGCACAGTTTCTGCCGGTATCATTTCAGTTCTCTGGATTGTAGTTCAATTCAGCCTTTGCTTTGGAAAATCAATCGGAGGTTTTATTGGTGATCCAACAACATTTTTATTTTTTAGAGGTGTAATGGAAGGCGAACCCTGGAGCCTTGCCGCAACTATCCCCTTACCCTTATTCTCTTTCTTCCAGTTGATGTTTGCTATCATCACCCCGGGTCTTGTAGTAGGTGCCGTAGCAGAACGTATCCGTTTTAGTTCTTATACTTTATTTATCGTTTTATTTGGAGTCCTCGTATATGCACCATTAGCGCATATGGCCTGGCACCCGGACGGACTGATGTTTAAATGGGGTGTTCTTGACTTTGCTGGTGGTACAGTAGTACATATTTCAGCAGGTATGGCAGCCTTGGCTGGAGCATTAGTTCTTAAGCCCCGCAAATCAACTACTGCTGCTCATCCTGCTAATATCCCTTATGTATTAATTGGTACCGGCTTACTTTGGTTTGGCTGGTTTGGCTTCAATGCCGGAAGTGCTGTAGGTGCTGGTTCACTCGGTGTATATGCATTTGCTACTACTAATACAGCTGCAGCCGCTGCAGGTTTGTCCTGGATGTTCTGGGATGTACTTCGTGGCAAAAAGCCATCAGTATTAGGATTTTGTATCGGTGCCGTAGTTGGTCTTGTTGCGATCACACCCGCCGCTGGTTTCGTTGGCGTTCCACAGGCTATTTTTATCGGATTTGTAGCTGCAATTGTTTCAAATGTTGTAGCTGAATTCCTGAAAAGCAAAACCAGGTACGATGATCCCCTGGATGTATTTGCCTGCCACGGTGTAGGAGGTATAACTGGTATGTTGATGACCGGTATATTTGGTAGCAAAACCGTAAACTCATTAGTAGTAGATGGTCAGTTCCTGATCCAATTAAAAGGAATGGCTCTTGCCGTTACTTATAGCTTTATTGTCGCTTTCATCATTTTTAAAGTCATCAACCTGATATTACCAATGAGGGTAACACAGGAAGAAGAAGCAGAAGGATTAGATGCTTCACAACACAACGAAAAATATCTCCAGGGTACATTATTGGTTCATAATAATGGCACTGTCGAGGAAAAAACGCTTGCCGACTAATTTCAGTTGTTCTCCCGTCCTTTAACCATAATCAATAGAAAAGGCACAGTTAAGTTGGTATAAACTTTCCGCAAGTTTATACCAGCTGTGCCCTTTCTTTAACATCTAAAATGTAATCAATGTTACGAAAAAACCTCATTGCTGTTTTAGCAGCAACCTCTATTCTTTTGTCAGTTTCTGAATCAGTTAATGCGCAGGATACTACTGTCGCAGCTCCCCCCCTTAAAATTTCAGGATCAGTAGATGGCTACTATCGTTATAACTTCAGTAATGGTGATGGAGGAGTGTTAGGCAACAATAACAGTACAAGTTTTACAAGCACAAATAACTCCTTTCAATTGGGAATGGCTTCAGTAAAAGCTGAGTACACTAAAGGAAAAGTAGGCGTAGTAGCTGACCTGGGATTTGGGCCAAGAGCGGAAGAATTTTCGTATGCCGATGATAATACATTGCAAATAATAAAACAAGCGTACATGTATTATTCTGTGTCAGATAAAGTAAAATTTACCTTCGGTAAATTTGGTACGCATATAGGCTATGAATTGCTGGATCCGCAGTTGAATAAAAATTACAGCATGTCTTATATGTTTACAAATGGACCATTCTCACATACAGGATTAAAGGCTGATTTCGCATTGGGTGGTGGAACTGGTTTAATGGTTGGAGTTGCCAATCCTATAGATGTAACAGCGCCATCTGATGAAGATGCTCCTAAAACTTTACTAGCGCAGGTTAGTCATGTTGCAAGCAAGTATTCCGTGTTTTTAAATTATGTTGGTTATTTCGGCGCAAAAAATTCAATGCCAACTGCATCAAGCCTGAACCAGATCGGCTTAACAGCATCAGCAACCATCTCAGATAAATTCAGCATAGGTTATGACGGCACAGTTCAATTACTAAAGAATGAGATTCTTGATAAGTCAACAAAATGGTGGGGATCCGCGCTGTATTTAAACCTGAATGCATCGGAAAAATTTGGTCTCACACTTCGTGGAGAATATTTTGGTGATGAAAAATATGGATTAAAAGTTTCTGATGCCAATGGTGATGGCGTTAATGTATTTGCAGCTACCCTGTCTGCAAATTATAAAGTCGGCAATTTTACGCTTATCCCGGAAATCAGACTTGATAATGCCTCTTCGGATTTGCTTTACGCTAAAAAGGATGGTGATCCTACGAAAAGCACTTCAGCGTTTCTTGTAGCAGCTGTATTTTCTTTTTAATTTTTGCTTTAAAGAATTTATTGAAAACATAAAGTTCACTTACTAGTAAGAAATGCCGGTTCAAAGACCGGCATTTCTTACTTTGGTATCAAATGACTTACTAAATTTTTAATTAGTAATAGAAGAAACATTAAGCGGAGTTTCTTCCCGCATTAATAATCCCAAAAGAGCAACGCATCACCAACTTTTCATAGGTTTCCTTGATAGGCGCCTTCACGAGCTGCTCTTCCATTTCTCTGATCTTTGTGAGTGCATACTGCTGGATGGTCAATAAGGGCAATACGATCCTTTCCCGCATTTGAATTGAAAGCTGGTCCACCGGGTAATCCGCCATCAATTCTGTATGACCGGAAAGTTTAGTAATATATTGACGTGTCAGTTCATATTCATCAAATATCATTTGCCATATTTCGCCAAACTGCTTGTGCTTGCTCAGGTAAGCGGTAAGAGGGAAAAATGATTTCATCATGGCCATCTCACAATTATCAAGCAAGGTTTTGAAGAACAGAGAATCTTTATATAACTGTTTCACTGCCGGGAACTTTCCTTGTTCTTCTATTTTCCGAAGAGCTGAACCTACACCATAAAATCCCGTTACATTTTGTTTTAACTGGCTCCAGGAACCGGCAAAAGGAATAGCCCGCAGATCTTTCAATGTTAACCCCGAAGCTGCTCCCCGCTTGGCCGGACGACTGCCGATATTTGTTTCACTATAAAACCGAAGTGGACTTGCCTGCAATAGATAGTCAGCCAGGTAAGGATGATCCCTGAGTTGTTTATATGCATTGTATGAAAACTCTGATAGCTCCTGCAAGAGATCATCGTCCTCTTTTGTAAAAGTTTTTTCAAGATGAGAGAACAAATCATTGGTAATACCTGCATTTAATAATTGCTCCATATTATACTGGGCAGAGTCGATGGTTCCAAAATTTGAACTCACGGTTTGACCTTGTATAGTCAATTGAATCTCTTCATTAGAAATATTCTGACCCATGGAAGCATAAAACTTATGTGTTTTTCCACCACCTCTTGAGGGAGGACCGCCACGGCCATCAAAGAAAACAACTTCTACATTATACTCCCTTGAAATGGCTGTCAACTGTTCTTTCGCTTTATATATTCCCCAGTTGGCCATCAGGTATCCGCCATCTTTTGTTCCATCAGAAAAACCAAGCATGATTGTTTGGCGGTTTTTCCTTCGTTTCAAATGTTGTTGATATACAGGATTTGTATACAAAGTTTTCATCACCTCAGCAGCTTCCTGCAGGTCATCAATCGTTTCAAACAAAGGAACGATATCAATATTCATTTCTTCAGGTTTCCATCCACCCAACAAAAATAATCCGTAAACTTCCATCGCATTCAAAGCACTGTTGCATTGACTAATGACATACCTGCTGCAGCCCTCAGGCCCGTTGAATTGCTGAATCGTTTTTATCCCGGCTATTGATTTCAATGTATCACGATGAATAGCATCTTCAAGGATATCCGGATCAGCTGTTTGATTTAATGCTGAAAGAATTTGTATTTTTTCTTTATCCGAAAGACCAGCATAATTTTCAGGTAAAACATGTTTCGTTGCAGCAAGTGCCTCAAGCAATTTTCCATGCACCGAGCTTTCCTGCCTGATATCTAATGAGGCAAAATGCAATCCGAATACTTCAATTTTATTGATCAGGCTGTTAACCGTATGAAGAAACAATCCATTGTGTTGATGAATAATTATATGCCGGATCTGTTCAAGTGTCTGTAATATTTCTTCCTTTGTCAGTCTTGTTTTAAGACCGGGGATAAAAAGATTATTGTATAACTTATTTTCCAACTCAGCCAGCAATGTATCAACGCCTTCAAACGTAAGCCTGCGCTTTAACCGCCGCACTTCTAAATAATAGCATTTA
This sequence comes from uncultured Bacteroidota bacterium, assembly GCA_946479055.1. The sequence goes on from CAMLEX010000286.1 coordinate 4,850, forward strand.
ATAATACTACCACGTAGTGCATCAGCCACCTGTAATGTAATATCACTTGTTACAAATGGATTGCCATCCCTGTCTCCTCCAGGCCAGAATCCCATTCGTATGATTGGATTTTCTTTGCTGACCGCATCCGGAAAATGAGCTTTTAAAGAAGATACTATTCTTCCTGCGGCTGCATAAAAAACATTTTCCAGGTACCACACAAGACTAACTGCTTCATCATAAGGAGTTGGCTTCTGCTTTTTAAAGAAAGGTGTTTTACCTAATTGTTGCAGGTACGTATTGATAAGGTTAGTATTATTATCAGCCAATGCTTTTGCCAGGTCATTTATGATACCTAATACTGAACCAGGATAAAATTGAGTGGGGTGAGCAGTCAATACAAGCCTGATAGAAAAATCTTTTAATTTTTTTGCCAGTTTTTTTTCCTGGTTATTTTGTATTACTTCTGATTCAATATGCTTCAGCGTACCTACGCCATTCATGTCATGCACCTCCCTGAATGCCGCGTCTTCCAAAGCATCAAAAAGTACTACCTGCCGTTCCAGGTATTGTACAAAACGAAACAGCAGGTCTGTTCGTTCCTTCTCATTGGCATATGATGTATGCCGGGTAAAGAATTCATCAATAATCCGGATCGGGCTCAGATTTTTTTTATACCCCTCTTCGCAATTACTGGATAATAACGACAATAAAATCCCTGTCTTTTCAATCCGGTGAAAAGGTAATGATGTAAAAAGACTGTTGTAAAGTTGAAACCGGATTCCAACTTCATTTCTGTACTTCTGTAATGCTCTGTTTGACTGATGGTTCATGATTTGGAATTAAAAATATACAAGTAAAACCGGCAAGCAGTCAATCGTGCCTGAAATGAGGCATAAAAATTTTCGGGCAATTTATACTCCCGCCTTCGGCGGGACGATGAAAATTTTTATGCTGAATTCCATGTGGCGAAAAAATAAACTGAACACATGAAAATAATTCATTTTAAGCAGGCAGAAAAACTCTCCGTATTAAACCAAAAAACCCCGTCTCACCTAAGGCAAGACGGGGTTAAATATCACTTGAGAAAATTACTCCGCTGCTTTAGCTTCCGTAGTTTCGTCCTTCTTTATCTCTTCTGTCTTAGCAGCTTCCGCTTTTTTAGAAGCTCCGCGGCTACGACGTGTTTTCTTAGCAGCTTCTTTAGCTTCACCTTTACCTTTACCGTAGATCTCATTGAAATCAACCAATTCAATCAAGGCTTTTTCAGCATTGTCACCAGGACGGGCACCCAACTTAATGATACGGGTATAACCACCGGGACGGCCACCTACTTTTTCCGCTACATTTCCAAACAATTCTTTGATAGCTTCTTTGTCCTGCAGGTAACTGAATACAACACGGCGTTCGTGTGTAGTATTCGTTTTTCCTTTTGTGATCAAAGGCTCAACATATACACGCAAAGCTTTTGCTTTAGCGATAGTAGTTACGATCCTTTTGTGCTCGATCAATTGACAAGCCAGGTTGCTCAGCAAAGCATCTCTGTGTGCTTTGGTTCTGCTAAGATTTTTTACTTTGTCTCCGTGACGCATGACGTTTTAATTTGAAAATTTGAAAATGTGCTGATTTGTTAATTAGCAACATTTCAAATTATAGTTAAAAAAATATTTCGATTGTACCGTGTCAGGAATTACAATCTACTTATCTAATGGTATAACGGTCAACAGTCATCTGTCAACCGTCAACTTCTTTACAGTTCATCCTTATCAACCCCAAGCTTCAGCAGATCCATTCCGAATCCAAGACCTCTTTCACCCAATACCTGTTCAATTTCAGCCAGTGATTTTTGGCCAAAGTTGCGGAACTTCATCAGGTCTTCCTGCTCGTACTGTACCAATTCACTCAATGAATTGATCT
>CAMLEX010000287.1 GCA_946479055.1 uncultured Bacteroidota bacterium
CGGTTATCATCTGGGCTTGTATAATAGAAAAACCTGTAGTACAAAGTAAAAGAAGGACCGTAGTAATGAGCCTGTGTTTTTCCAAGGGTATGAGTTTGATGAATAAATTTAAAACTGTTTTTGAGGATTAATAAACTATAACTGAACAATTTTGATATGGGTGTAAAAACACTAGGGAGTATTAACAACCTGTTATAGTAGGTATGTCTTTTTCGCAGATAAAGACTCTATCTTTACTGGAATTCTCATGCAAGTACAATCATTAATTTCTCTGCTGAATACGAACACTTCCCTTTTCTCCCCGGTAGTTCCTTTTTCGCCTGGTAAAGACAAGTTGCTGGTACTTGATTTTACGGCAGCCAATAAAGCACTAACCGAAACAGTTTTAGAGGATACAAGATTATTCACCCAATACATAAATGATCAACTTGGGAGTGCCGCAGCCAGGTATGGCATTGGAGGATATGCTGAACACCGGACTGTATACAGCCGCAGCAAACTTTTTGGATCATTGGAGGTCACGCAGCATAAAGATTTTTTATATACAGGATTTAGTGGAGAAGGTTCTGAACAGCGGCGATTACACCTGGGTACAGATATATGGGGCGAACCACATACTGCAGTGATTGCCCCATTAAATGGTATTGTACACAGTTTTGCTTACAACCATGCATTTGGTGATTATGGAGCAACCATTATTCTCACTCATCAACTGAATGGGATTTCTTTTCATACGCTTTATGGACATCTTGGTTTGAACTCCATAAAAAATTTACAGGAAGGGGAGCTCATTCTCAAAGGAGACATATTTGCAGAATTTGGAATTCCTTCTGAAAATGGTCAATGGCCACCGCATTTACATTTTCAGATGATTGCTGATTTGGAAGGTTGGAAAGGAGATTATCCAGGCGTTTGTAAATTTTCTGAAAAAGACGAATGGTTATGTAATTGTCCGGATCCGGATTTGATACTTCAGCTGAATCAATATCTATAACGAATCATGAATAAGCTCATTTGTAATCATTTCCCATTCCTGTGGCAATGATAGAGTTGGTCTTTTTTTACCCGCCTTGCTGTACCAGTAATCTGCATTCCAGATATCTCCTTCCTTACGATGAAGATAGGCATGGATCCATGCAGCATTGGTGTCATTTATATCCTGAATAATATCATGTGATTGTTGCCAATCTCCTTTGGCGTCGTGCCAAAGTGCTTTAAGATGAATAGATACTTCTGCAGGAGGTGATGCTAAGGAAAGGCTTTCCTTGAATTGATCAAAATTCATGTTCAAAAATAAATAAGTTTTCAGGTAGAGATGGTCTCAATAACAGGTAAAATAAATTAATTTTTTAATTCCCCTTTAGGGGATAGGCGCTAATTTTACTGTATGGCCAATCCCAACCTGAACAGCGATAAAGAAAATATCACAGCGGCAGATAAAGAATTTGAAAACAATATCCGTCCTGCCCAGATCAGTGAATTTTCGGGTCAACCCCAACTTATCGAAAACCTGCAGATATTTATAAAAGCTGCCAAGATAAGAGGTGAGGCGCTTGATCATGTATTGTTTCATGGCCCTCCCGGATTGGGGAAAACCACCTTGTCAAGAATTGTGGCCAATGAACTGGGCGTAAATATCAGGGAAACCTCGGGCCCCGTGATTGAAAAACCAGGAGATCTTGCCGGCCTTCTCACCAATCTTGAGCCCAATGATGTATTATTCATTGACGAAATTCATCGGCTTAGTACTGTAGTTGAAGAATATTTGTATGCTGCCATGGAGGATTACCGGATCGACATCATGATAGATAGCGGTCCCAATGCAAGAAGTATCCAGCTCACCCTGAACCCTTTTACATTGATAGGAGCTACTACCAGAAGTGGTTTACTGACAGCTCCCTTGCTCTCCCGTTTTGCGATCAAATCGAGATTGGAATATTATAATTCCGATACTTTAAATAAGATTATTCAACGTTCCGCGAATATTTTAGGAACAAAAATTTCCAAAGATGCCGTAGGTGAAATAGGCCGTCGCAGTCGCGGCACACCCAGGATTGCCAATGGCTTATTAAGAAGAGTGAGGGATTTTGCACAGGTGCTAAATGATGGTGAGATTGATTTGGGGATTACACAACATGCTTTGAAGGCGTTGAATGTAGATGAGTATGGACTGGATGATATGGACAACCGGATATTACTTGCCATCATTGAAAAATTTAAAGGTGGCCCGGTAGGTATCACTACCATTGCTACAGCTGTAGGTGAAGAAGCAGGAACAATAGAAGAAGTGTATGAACCATTTTTGATCCAGGAAGGTTTCATGCAACGTACACCAAGAGGAAGAGAAGTAACGGCAAAAGCATACCAGCATTTAGGAAAGATAAATCCGGGTGCAGGGGCAGCAGGGTCATTATTTTCTTAAATCAACCATTAATGCAGGGCTGAATACAACAACCTGGTATATTTAATATTCTGAAGTGCGGTATCAATTTACATGTATTAAAGTTCAAATGGGCCTTAATATGAATAACCCCTGATGCAATCAGGAGATTGAAGGGGTTATTCTGCCTTTGGTTTCTTATTCCATCCCGTTTGCAGCGGGTTTAAAGTTCTTCGAACTTTTTCAGCAGCGCAAGTATTAATCAGCCCCGGTATAAATTTTTACTATTGAGGAATTGATTGTAAGTTTGAGTACACTTCGTTTTTTCGGTTACAACCCATTTCCTCCTGGAAGCCAACCAGACCACCCTTTATTTCCAGCATCATGAAAAGTCGCTGACAAGAGCAATAATAAACGGCTATTCTTAACCTATTGCCGGTATGGAAATGCATCTGTCAAAAAAAATTAAAAAAATGTACAGATGAAAAAAGTTCTCATCCTGATCATCGTCCATTGTTTTAGTTTATGGCTTTCTGCACAGTCAAAAACCGGGCACATCAGCGGTGTAGTAAAAGACAGCCTTCCGCAACCACTTGTTTTTGCCACTGTAACACTTGCCCGCCCCAATCAGCCGCAGGTTTTTTTGCAAACAACGTTTACCGATGAACAGGGACAATTCCGGTTTGTAAAAGTGGCTGCCGGAAGCTATTGGCTGAACATCAGCCATACAGGCTTTGTTGGAAAACAGTTGAAAATAACTATAAATGCTGATCAGCATATTGACCTGGGCGTAGTAGTGATAACCCGAAAAAGTAATGAACTCAAAGCCGTAACCGTGGAATCAAAGAAACCCCTTGTAGAACTGGATGATGACAAGGTCATTTTTAATGTTGAAAATGACCCTCTGGCTAAAACACAATCGGCGATGGATATTTTGCGCAAGATACCCTTTGTGTCAGTAGATGGCTCAGACAATATATTGGTAAACGGGCAGAGCAGTTTTAAAGTGTTGCTGAATGGTAGGGAGACTTCCATGTTTGCACGAAATGTAAAAGATGCATTAAAAGGGTTTCCCGGATCGCTTATTGTCAAAATAGAAGTGATTACAGCTCCCTCAGCCAAATATGATGGTGAAGGAGTAGGGGGGATTATTAATATAATTACCCGGAAAAAAACAAGAGGCTATAATGGATCGTTAACATCAAGCTATACTACAAACAAGGAGTATTATCATAGCGGCAACCTGTCAATAAAGCTTGGAAAATGGGGCCTTAGTGTTTCTCATTTTCTGAATAATAATGATGCTGTACCCAGCAGCTCTTTTAGCGAGACGGTTCCATTGGTAGTCAGCTTGTACAGTCGAAGAATCTTACAGGGAAAAACCACTACGAATTCTTTTGGTATTTCAGAAAATGCGGAATTTGTATTTGAAGCAGACAGTTTAAATATTATTTCTCTTTATGGTGGCATATCCAGTTTTGATAATAAGACGCTGTCGGATATTCACATCACTACTGAATTTCTTGCTGACCCCGCACTTCAAGGGAACCTTAACGAAAACAATAAAACTGATTATCCTGGGAAAAATATTGGACTGGATTATATTAAAAAATCAAGTTCTAATAAAGAAAAAGAATTTTCTATCAGGCTGAGTGCAGATCTGGGGGAAGATGAATCGTTGATGAGCAGTGTGCAGAATAGTCATACAGGAAAGCGGTATACAATTAATAATAATGTAGCTGACAATAAGCAATACATAGCACAGACTGATTATATTCTTCCTTTTAAAAATAATCACAGGCTGGAAGCAGGTGCAAAGTTTGTTTTGCGAAGAGCCAGTTCGGATTTCAAAAGCCTGGTAAAATATGATGCCGCTGCAGAATATGAGGAGTCGCCGGATAATACAGATTATTTTAAATATGAACAGGATGTTTACAGCGCCTATAGCATTTATAATTTGAAAACAAAAAAAAGCAGTTACAAATTTGGTATGCGTGTGGAGCAAACAAAGGTGAAAGGTGATTTTATATCTTCTAAAACATCAGTAAAGCAAGACTATATTGCCTGGCTGCCGAATATCCAGTTCTCCTGGAAAATGTCAAAAGCCTATAGTCTTGTACTTACTTATAACAAGCGGTTACAGCGACCTTATATCTGGAATCTGAATCCTTTTATTAATAATAATGACTCGCTGAATATTTCCTATGGGAATCCCGATCTTGATCCACAAACTGCACATAGTGTTTCAGTGCAAAACCGGTATCAGATGGGTTCCACCTTTTTAGGAATTACGTTTACGGGTAGTTATAGTGATAACAGCATTGTTAATTATTCCTTTTTTGATAAAGCCACAGGTGTTACTGCCAATACAAATGATAATCTTGGCCAGGATAAAAGAGCGGCAATGAATGTATCGCTGAATACCAAGTTTAGCCCCAAATGGAATTTTTCGTTAAATACGAACATTGTTTATAACCGGGTAAAAAATAAATATGATACAAGACCGGCAAGAGAAGGCCTAAGTGGATACGCTACTATGAATACCAGCGTTTCTTTTTCAAAAAGATTTTTAATAAGTAGTTGGGTCAGTTATTGGCGACCATCTGTAACTTTTCAATCTGTAAGAAACAGCAACATATGGTATAATACAGGCGCCAGTTATAAAATGGCCAAGGAAAAGCTAACCCTGACTGTGTCAGCTCTCAATTTCTTTGAGAACGAAAAGATGTTCACCAACCGGATAAACGAAGATATTTTTTGGAAAGAATCAAAGACAATCCATCCCGGAAGGATATTCAGTTTTGGCCTTAGCTATAATTTTGGCAAGCTAAAAGAAAAAGTATCAAGAAAAAAAGGTGCTTCCAGCGATGATTTATTGGGCAAAGACCCAAATTGAGAAGAGCTTAAAGATATCACGCTATTCCATAATAAAAAAAGGATTGAGGAATATCTCTCCTCAATCCCAAAAATCTTATAAATCCCGGTTCAGACTGTTATTGCACCACCAGCCTGAACCCATTCCCATGTATATTCACTATCTCAATCTTCGGATCATCTTTCAGGTACTTCCTTAATTTGGCAATATACACATCCATACTGCGGCCATTAAAATAAGTATCACTGCCCCAGATCTTTTTCAGTGCCTGGTCCCTTGGTAACAGATCATTGAGATGTTCTGCCAGCATTTTCAATAACTCATTTTCTTTGGGAGATAAAGTTTGGGTTACTCCTCCATGAGTTAATTGACGAAGTTTGGGATTGAAATGGTAAGTAGAAAGATCAAACTCTTTATTCTCGCTTTCCTTGTTTATTTCTTCATTTCGTTTCAGGATAGCTTTTATCTTCAGCATCAATACTTCGCTGTCAAAAGGTTTGGTGATATAATCATCGGCGCCTAATTTATAACCCTGGATAATATCATCCTTCATGGTTTTAGCGCTGAGAAAAAACAGCGGAATGTCCGGATCCACATCTCTTATTTCTTCAGCCAGTGTGAAGCCATCCATATTCGGCATCATTACATCCAGCAGGCAAAGCTCAAATTTTTCCCGTTGAAAAGCTGCCAGGCCAAGACGGCCATCTCTTTCCAATGTAACATCATAATCATTCAGTTCAAGATAGTTTTTCAACACACTTCCTAAGTTCGGATCATCTTCGCACAACAAAATTTTGGGTTTCTTTCCTTCCATGGTTATTATTTTATAGTTGTTAGACGTACAAATAAAATTAAATCATTTACCAAACATGGCCGCAGGTAAATAATATTTTGTTAAGAACGCCCTTTTACCGGGTATTGGCAGTCATTTTTTAAATTTGCTGTTCAATTATACTAGTATGGCAATGCATATCACACCAGATAATCGTTTAAAGAAGCTGATTGTAATCGGCGACCGCCTCCTGATAAAGCCCACTAAACCAAATGAACAAACCGCTAGCGGTCTCTACCTGCCGCCCGGTGTGCAGGAAAAAGAGAAAGTGCAACAGGGTTATGTCATCAAAACCGGTCCAGGCTATGCTATACCTATACCGGTAGAAGATGAGGCCTGGAAAGGCGAAGAAGAACAAGTGAAATATGTTCCTTTGCAAGCTAAAGAAGGTGATCTTGCTATTTTTCTTCTCAGTGGTGCTACGGAAGTAATGTATGAAGGAGAAAAATATTTTATCGTACCGCAAAGTGCTGTATTGATGCTGGAGCGGGAAGAAGATTTATAAAGAATGTGATTTTTTTGCTACAGATAAACACAAATAAACGCAGAAAAATATGTATTTGTGTTCATCTGCGCTCAGATGTGGACTAACAAGACAAACTAAGACACTACCTGCGATACCAGCTTTTCTTGATTCATTTCTTTTAT